>JADFZD010000100.1 GCA_015232705.1 Magnetococcales bacterium
CCCCGTACTAGTGGGGGTCCTGAATAGTTACACGAAAAGCCGGGCTGCCCACCTGTCCGCCGTCTGCGGCGGATGGCCCGACACACCGAATGAGGTGCCCGGCAATCGGTGGAAGGCGCCACCCTCCCGAGGATCCGGGCTGAGCCTTACCCGTCTGGGTGGGTGGCAGAATCTTCCTCAACCGGTGGTTTGGCCTCTGGAACCTGCTCGGCAGGCGTTTCGACGGCAGGCGTCACTGCGGTAGAGGTCTCTTCGGCATGCATTTCGGCGGTATGCGGGTGGACCAGGAACGGCTGAATGTCATTTTCCAGCCGTCCGCGCGCAATTGGTGTAACGGCCAGGGTCAGGAACATGTGGGTCTCATCGTCGTAGCGCTCCAGTACCTGTCCCTCCCGGCAGAGCCGTGCCAGCAGCGCGCCATCCGTCACCGGCAGGCGCAGGTTAATCAGACGGCAGTTTCCTCGGGAGCGCTCGCCCAGGGTGGCCAGCAGGGTATCCAGTCCTGTGCCGCTCACCGCCGAGATCACCAGGGCATTTGCGCGTGCGCGCATCCGTTCGATCAGGCCGGAGGCGTCCGACGAAAGGCGGTCCGCTTTGTTGTACAGGGTCAGAAGTGGTTTGTCTCCCACCTCCAACTCGCGAAGTGTCTCCTCCACCGCCTCCTGTTGCGCCTCCCACTCCGGATCCGACAGATCCACCACATGCAGCAGCAGATCGGCCTCCAGGGTCTCTTCCAGCGTGGCGCGAAACGCGGCAACCAGTTGGTGCGGCAGGTCGCGGATGAAACCCACGGTATCGCTGAGGATGATCTTCTCGCCGTTTGGCAGACGGATGCGACGCACCGTGGGATCCAGGGTGGCGAACAGCTGATCCTCGACCAGCACCGCGGCCCCGGTCAGGCGGTTAAAAAGGGTCGACTTTCCGGCATTGGTATACCCCACCAGCGCAGCGCTGAAAAAGGGCACCTCCTGACGTGCCCGCCGTTGCAGGGCGCGGGTGCGCTGCACGGTTTCGAGTCTCTTCTCCAGTTGACGGATTCGCTCCCGGATCAAACGTCGGTCCACCTCGATCTGGGTTTCGCCCGGTCCGCCGCGCAGACCCACCCCCCCCTTCTGACGCTCCAGATGGGTCCAGGAGCGCACCAGACGCGACTGCTGATACAACAGCGCCGCCAGTTCCACCTGCAATCGACCCTCGCGGGTCTGGGCGCGCGCTGAAAAGATCTCCAGAATCACCCCGGTGCGATCCGATACCTTGGCCGCCAGCGCCTTCTCCAGATTGCGCTGCTGCACTGGCGTCAGGGCGTGGTTGAAGAGCACCAGTTCCGCTTCGTGCTCGATCACCTCGCTGGCCAGGATCTCCAGATTGCCTTTGCCCAGATAGGTGCCTGGGTGCGGGCGGGGCAGGGAAAAATAGCGCCGCCCCACCGGGTGCAGCCCGGCGCTCAACGCCAGACGTTCGATCTCCTCGGCCAGGCGTTCCGCATGGTCCCGCGTCTCTCCCTGGCCGATGGTCTGCACCAGCAACACGCGCAATGGTTTGGGGGATCGGTCGATTTTGGCTTCTTGACTCACGTTAATTACTCAATGCAGGCGATGGAGAGGATTTGTCAGGGACAGCTTGACCATTCTGAGCCGCAAGTTCATGGACTCTCACCGAGAAATCGGTGGATGTGTGCGAGCGCCTCTTCGAGAAAGGGTTCGTAGGTGAGGAGCGTCAGTCCGGATTCACGTTTGAGCCAGGTCTCCTGACGTTTGGCATAGCGGCGGCTCTCCTGTTTGGCCCATTCGATGGCTTCGGTGAGGGTGCAGTCTCCATCGAGGAAGGCGAACAGTTGCCGATAGCCCACCGCTTTCATGGCGGGCAGGGTGCGATCGCAGCCGCGTTCCAGCAGGGTGCGTGCTTCATCGAGCAGACCATGGATCACCATCTGGTCGAAACGGGCTTCGATGCGTGGATAGAGCACGGCGCGTGGCGGAATCAGCGCCAGTTTCAGGATGCGCCAGGGTGGCGGGGGAGGTTGTTCTTGTTGCCAGCGGCTCAGAGGGATTCCGGTCGCGCGCCAGACCGACAGGGCGCGCAAGATGCGTTGGGCATCGTTGAGGGTGATGCGTTGTGCGGAGTCCGGATCGACCTCGGTGAGGGCTTGGTGGAGTCGGGGCCATCCAGAGTGTGCCGCTTCGTTGCGGATCTCCTCCAGCAGAGTGGCATCGATGGTCGGGGTCAGGGCCAGACCCTGTTCGACCGCGCGCAGATAGAGACCACTGCCGCCGACAAACAGAGGGAGCATGTTGCGTGCGTGGAGTTCGGGGATCAATTTCCAGGCTGCTTCCCGATAGCGATCGGCGGACCACGGGTTTTCCGGATCGGTCACGTCCAGCAGGTGGTGGGGCACCTGGTTGCGTTCTTCGTGGGTTGGTTTGGCGGATCCGATCTCCAGGCCGCGATAGATCTGCACCGAATCGGCGTTGATGATTTCGCATGGCAGGCGAGTGGCCAGTTCCATGGCCAGGCGGCTTTTGCCGGAGGCGGTGGGGCCCATCAGAAAGATCACCGGTTGATCTTCGGGGTGGAGTTGGTTCAGAGGGGATTCCGGGCTGGGTGGGGACATGGGATCCAGGTAAGGGGGAGTGAGTTGAGTCTGGACTCCCAAGGGTTGCAGGGGTCCGGGGACCGCAAGGTCCCCGGCGGAGGTTCGGAGGCAGAGCCTCCGAGGTTTTGTCTTTGACTTTGTGCCTTAGACTTTGTGCCTTAGACTTTGTGCCTTAGACTTTGTGCCTTTGACTTTAGGCGCGTCTTTACAAGGAAATTTTTTTCACGATTTTTGTGAAAAAAATTTTGCGCCAGCCTTGGCTGCGGGATTGTTTTGCGTTTTTGGCAAAACAATCCCGCGAACATGGCCCAAGAAAATGGGCCGCCGCAGGCGGCGTTGCCGCGGCGAACATGACCCAAGAAAATGGCCCGCCGCGCACCATTCGTCATGAATCGTTGCCAAAGAACGGCAACGATTCATGACACATATAAGGGCGCGCGCCTGCGCCTTTTTCGCGACGCGAAAAAGGCTTATCGTGAAAAGCGCGCGAAAGGCAAAGTCACAAAAGAAAAAGTCCCAAGGGCTTCGCCCTTGGATCCCACCAGGGGCCATTGGCCCCTGGACCCCGTGAGCTGTAAGTGCCGCAGTTTGCGTCCACTCACGATTCCCATGGCGGGGGAAGCGCTTCCGGAGAGGCATCCGAGATCGAACCACCATCCCCATCCCCATCCCCATCCCCATCCGCAGCCCCAACCTCATCGGCCTCTTCGCCGGCACCACGCCGCGCCGTGGCTGTCGTGCGCCGCCGTCTGCGTCGTCTGGGCGCGCGGGATTTGCCGTCCGCAGTAGCCTCCTCCTCGGACACCTCATCCTCACCCGCAGACTGGGCAACAGGCACCGATTCGTCAACCGCAACCGTGGCCAATTCAACCGGTTCGGGCGTCGCCTTCGGTTTGCGCGGGGTGCGGGTGCTTCGACGTCGCGCCGGTTTGGCATCGGTTTGAGATGGCTCTGCCCCTTCCTCAATGGCAGCAGATGCAGCCTCCTCCGGTACCGTACCCGGCAACGTGGCCTCCTCTGCCACCGCATCCGACGCCTTCGACTTGGCTGCATCCCCTGCCGACTCCTCACCCTTGGCAGAACGGGATCTGGTGCGACGGCGCGAGGCCGGTTTGACACGCACTTCGGGAATGCTCTCCGGAAGATCGGATGAGGGGTCAGACGCAACCACCTGCGCATCCGGGCTGACTGTCACCGGGATGGACGCCTCCACTCGGGTGGTGGGTTCCGGCTTGGGCTCGGGTCGGGAGAGAATGAACAATCCTGGTGCCGCCGTGGCGCGCACCCCCTTGATCATCTCTCCTCCAAGGGCAATCGCTGTACCATCCGTTTCGGACACCGTCGGCGCGGTCACGACCGGTTGACGCACAACCGGTGCGGCATCGGGTTGGGCAGCTTGTGGTTTGGCGTCGGATTCGCGCTCTCCCGCATCGGACGATGCATCGACGGCCCCCGAACCAGCTTCCGTAGCCGTGTCGGCCAGCGACTCGCCTGAACCATCTGCTTCGGCGCGGGATGCCTGGGTCTGGGCCGACTGCCCGGACTTGCGACGCCGGCGGCGACGGCGCTTCTTCTTCTCCACCGGTTCGCCAGGAGTCGCCGGAGCAGCAGATCCGTCACCTTCGGTCCGCGATTCCGGCTCCAGAGCGATCTCCTCATCCTCTTCGTCATCATCCGGAAGTTCCGGCACCGGGGGCGGCAAAGGCGGTGGTGGCGCCTTCACCCCACCCTTGGCGCGTCCCTCTTCGGTGACGTTGGGCTGACCCTTCCCACCACGTCCCGCAGATTGCCCGCGTCCGCCACTCTTGGCATCGCCCGCCTCCTCGCCCGCTGCCTTGGGTCGATCGATCCGCTCCACGCGATACTCCGGTGTCTGCAGAGACTCGTCCCCCTGAATCAGCAGCGTTACCAGGCTTTCGGCCTCCATTTCCGCCAACTGCGCGCGCTTGTGATTGAGCAGGTAGTTGGCCACGTCCCACGAGGTACGATAGACAATACGAATGTAACGGTTTTTGGAGAGATCCTCCTCAAGCATCCGGAACAGATGGAACGCCGAGGACTCCACCGAACGGATGGTACCCAATCCCTTGCATCGCGGGCACTCCATGCGGTTGGTTTCGCTGAAGGTCGGTTTCATCCTCTGCCGGGAGAGTTCCAGCAACCCGAACTGAGAGATCTTGCCCAACTGGATCTTGGCCCGGTCCAGCTTCAGGGCCTCGCGCATCTGCCGCTCCACCTCCAGATTGTGCTTTTTCTCCTCCATGTCGATGAAATCGATGACAATCAGACCGCCCAAATCCCGCAGACGCAGTTGACGGGCGATCTCATCGGCGGCCTGGAGATTGGTTTTGAAGGCCGTGGTCTCAACATCCTTTTCCCGTGTCGAGCGACCGGAGTTGATGTCGATGGAGACCAGGGCTTCGGTCGCTTCGATCACCAGATAGCCGCCCGCCTTCAACTGAATCACCCGGTCATGCATCGATTCGATCTGATTTTCGACTTGGAAACGCGAGAAGATCGGTTGCGTCTCCTTGTAGTGCTGCACCACCTTCAGATAGCGCGGCATCAACAGACGCATGAAATCCTTGCCGCGGCGATACCCCTCTTGGCCGTCGATGAGAATTTCGCTCATGTCGGTCGAGTAGAGGTCGCGGATCGTGCGCAGGATCAGATCGCCCTCCTCGTGGATCAGGGTCGGTCCGTCGGCCTGAGAGGCGTTTTCCAGGATTTTCTTCCAGAGTCGCAACAGGTAGTTCAGATCACGGATGATCTCGCGTTTGGTGCGTCCCAGTCCGGCGGTGCGGATGATCAG
>JADFZD010000101.1 GCA_015232705.1 Magnetococcales bacterium
AGTCAGGAGGCCTGTCTGACGTGGCAGAACAATGCCCCCAATCCCGGTTTTTTGCATCTTTATCTGCCGATTCGCATCCTCTCTCCGGTCGATCCCTTCGCCATGCAACGGAGCCTGCAAACGCTGGCGGACAGACACCCTGCCCTGCGCGCCCGATTCTTTTCGGAAGGGGGTCAAGGGATGCAACGGATCGCGGACACCTGCTCCGTCGTGCTGGAGCAGGTGCGCGTGGAAAGCCCCTCCTGGCAGGCGGCCAGCGAACCCATTCTTCAGGCGGCCATGCGCCCTTTTGATCTGCAACAGGATCTTTTGCTGCGGGGACACCTGTTCAGTCGCGGGTTTCGGGACCACATCCTGCTGATCGTCACCCACCACATTGCCGTGGATGCCACGGCGTTCGCGATCTTGTTGAACGAGCTGTTTCCGCTCTACGCCGCGCGGCTTGCCGGTGAGGAGATCCCCCTGCCAGAGGTGACATGGACGTTCGGCGATTTCGTCCTCTGGCAATCCGCGATGCTCAAAGGGCCGGTGGGGGCACGACTGTGGGACCACTGGCGCATCGAACTCAAGGACGATCCCCCCCTGGTGCGACTGCCGAACGATTTTCCGGGCAACCCGGTCACCCGGCACGAGGGCGCCTGCCACGCTTTTCATCTGGAGCCGGTGCTGGTGGGCCGGCTGCGCGCCCTGGCACGAAAAGAGGAGGCCACACTTTATATGGTGCTGCTCGCCGCTTTTCAACAGCTGTTGCATCTCCACTCCGGGCAAGAGGAGATCCTGGTTGCCACCCATACACAGAATCGTGACAGGCCGGAGTGGGAGGGTCTGGTCGGCTATCTCTCGGACACGGTGGCGATTCGCACGCGCATGGCGGCGGATGAACGCTTCAGTGCGCTTTTGCAGAGGGTGCGCCATACCCTGACCTCGGCCCTGATGTTTCAGGGATACCCGATGAAGCGGCTGGAGAGGCAATTGCAACTTTCGAGGGAGGCGCTTTGCAATGTCTGGTTCACCATGCTGCCACGGCAGCTGTATGGGGCGGTCGGCGCGCTCCTCGGCTGGAAAGCGGGGGATCCACCGGTCGAGCTGGGCGGTCTGCGCCTGGAGGCGGCCCACGATCTCATACCGGCCTGGCTGGGGGTGTGGTATGATCTGGAGTTGAATCTCATGGAAGCCGGGGATGAGGTTTCCGGCACCCTATGCTACCGCACCGATCTTTTCGGCGCGTCCCGCATCGCCCACCTGGCCAGGGATTACCAAACCCTCCTCCAGTCGATCGCCGAGGATCCGAGCAAAAGCACCTTCAAACAATTTCAATCTCGGTCTGGAGCCGCACCTGAAAATGTGATATTTTCGTAAAAGCGTGGTGACACAAAAGAGCGACAGCGGCCTTGATATGGCGTGCACCCCACCGCTGCCCTCAAACTCACGCATAGGCTGCGCGGCATTTGTGCGTCGCGCCTTGTCTGAAGACTTGCCCTTTATCTGCCAACATCCTCAAAAGCAGATTCGGTTCAACCCTCTCCCACACCATGGATGGCTGAATGAACATATCGACGTCCGATGGCGCGAATCCTATGCAACCCTTGCGAGAACGCGTGGCCATGGTCACGGGGGGAGCATCCGGCATCGGTCTGGCGGTCTCCCTGGCCCTGGCGCATGCCGGAGCCAAGGTGGTGATCGGATCGCGTACAGCCACACAAAGCCCGGAGCTGGCCCAGGCGATCCATGATCGCTCACCCCTCCTGATCCTGGATGTGGATCTGGGCGTCATGACCGAGGTGGAAACCTTCCATCGCACCGCTGTGGCAACCTTTGGCAAGATCGATATCCTGGTCAATTCAGCCGGGATCTTTCCCGAACATCCCCTCTGCGGCCACCCGGACGCCCTGTGGGATCAGGTGCTCAACGTCAATCTCAACGGCGTCTACCGCACCATCAAGCTCTGCCTTCCGGAGATGATCCAACACCAATGGGGACGCATCATCAACATCGCCTCCACGGCAGCCTCCATCGGCTCGGCCACTTATCCGGCCTATTGCGCCTCCAAGGCCGGCGTGGTCGCCTTGAGCCGTTGCGTCGCCCTGGAAGGGGCGGCGCATGGCGTGACCTGCAATGCCATCAGTCCCGGCTGGGTGGAGACCTCAACCGCCCGCCGCGCCATCGATGACGCCGCACGCGCGCAAAATCACGATGAAGCGGCCTTCTTCGACGAAATCATCCAGACCAATCCCCAAAAAAGAATGATCCAGCCCGACGAAATCGCCAATCTGGTTCTGTTCTTGTGTCGCGAAGCGTCGCGAGGCATCACCATGCAGGATCTGACCCTCGCGGCTGGCTCCTTGTGGTAATTCTCGCCATGCATCCATCACTTCCCAGCGCCATGGCAAACCCGACTTTGGCTACCCGGTACCCTGAAAATGGCTGATTTTGAACATCATACCCTTCCCCAACTCTTCGAAGAGCAGGTGGCCCGCACTCCGGAAGCCCCAGCTCTGCTCTGCGGGACGCAGTCGGTTTCCTATGCCCGCCTGAACCGCATGGCCAATCATCTGGCCCACCGCTTGACCCAACTGGATCTCGGGATGGATCTGCCGGTAGGCATTTGTCTGGAAAGCTCGCTCAATCTGGCGGTCTCTCTGCTGGGAATCCTGAAATCCGGGCGTGGATATCTGCCACTCGACCCCTCCTATCCTGTGGATCGGCTCTCCCACATGTTGCGCGATTCCGGATGTCCGATCCTGGTGACGCAAGAGT
This sequence comes from Magnetococcales bacterium, assembly GCA_015232705.1. GTDB lineage: Bacteria > Pseudomonadota > Magnetococcia > Magnetococcales > Magnetaquicoccaceae > Magnetaquiglobus. The sequence continues at coordinate 2,758 of JADFZD010000101.1, forward strand.
CCCTCAAAAACGCGCTGCCCATCATGAACCGGCCCATCCTCTGCCTGGAGGATGACCCGTCCGCCGGACTCCCGGAATGCGACGCCCCCCCGGAAACGGTCGTCACGCCCGACTCGTTGGCCTATATTCTCTATACTTCCGGCTCCACCGGCCAACCCAAGGGCATCGCCATGCCCCACCATCCCCTGGTCAACCTGATCCTCTGGCAGATCGGCCAAAGCCAGACAACCCAAAACGGGCGCACCCTGCAATTCACGCCGATCAGCTTCGATGTCTCGTTTCAGGAGTTCTTCTCGACCTGGTGTTCGGGGGGCACGCTGGTTACCATGCCGGCGATCTTGCGCCGTGATCCTCACGGGTTGCTGCACTTTCTGATAGCCAATCAGATCGACCGACTGTTTCTGCCTCCGGTCGCCCTGCACCAACTGGCCCTGACGGCCATCGAGGACGAAGTGGTGCCCATGGCCCTCCAGGAGGTGATCACCGCCGGCGATCAACTGCATATCACTCCGGCCATCGTGGAGTTCTTCACCTATCTCACGGACTGCAAACTGCGCAATCAATACGGGCCCTCCGAAACCCACGTGGTCACCGAATACCTCCTCGAAGGGGCACCCGCCACCTGGCCCAAACTCCCCCCCATCGGCAAACCCATCGACAACAGCGAAATCCTGCTCCTCGACCCCAAGCATGAGATCGTCCCTTTTGGCGAGCGCGGCGAGATCCACATCGGCGGCATGTCGCTCTCGAATGGCTACTGGCACCACCCGGAGTTGACCAGCAGCCGTTTCATGCCCAACCCCCATGCTCCGGGACGGATTTACAAGACCGGTGATCTGGCGCGTCAGCTTCCGGATGGTCACTATGAATTTCTGGGACGCCTGGATCATCAGGTCAAGATCCGCGGCTTTCGCATCGAACTCGGCGAGATCGAATCCCTGTTGGCGCATCACCCACTGGTGAGCGAAGCGGTGGTCGTGCCCCAGGAGGATGCCCACCACGACAAACGACTTGTGGCCTATGTGGTGCCCCGCCTCTCGGCTGGCACGCAGGAATCCAACCATGCCCATGCCGAACATGTGCATCTGTGGCGTCGCATCTGGGATGAGGCCTATCGCACCCCCGGAAACCCCTGGGAAGAGGATTTTCACCTGGGCGGCTGGAATGACAGCTATACCGGCGGCTCCCTGCCGGCATCCCAGATTCGGGAGTGGGTCACCCATACCGTGGCGCGCATTCAGGCCCTGTCGCCGCGCCGGATTCTCGAAATCGGCTGCGGCACCGGCCTGTTGCTGTTGCGACTGGCCCCGGAGTGCCAACACTATGTCGGCACGGACATCTCTGCCGAAGGGCTTGAATACATTCGTCAACAGCTGCGCGGCAAACCCTGGGAACAAACGGTTTCGCTCTTTCATGCCGAAGGAAGCGCCCTTCCCGCCTCCGTGGGGCGGGTCGATACGGTCATCTTGAACGGCGTGATTCAGTTCTTTCCAGGCGTGGATTATTTTTTCGCGGTCCTGGAAAAACTCCTCACCCATGTCGCGCCCGGTGGACAGATTTTCCTTGGCGACATTCAAAGCCTGACGTTGCTGGAGCTGTTTCACACCTCTGTGCAGCTGTTCCAGGCCCCGGAGCATCTTCCGGTTGGGGAGTTGCGCCAACGCATCCGGGAGCGCATGGCCGAAGAGAAGAAACTCCTGTTCAGCCCGGAGTTCTTTGCCGCGCTTCCCGACCGTTTTCCCCGGATCAGCCATCTGGAAATCCAGCTCAAACCTGGTCGCGCGCAAAACGAACTGACGCGCTTTCGTTTCGACGTGACCCTGCATGTGGAAAAACCGCTCACCCCACCCGCAACGCCCTTGGTCTGGAACCTCTGGCAGGCAACAAGCGACTCTCCGGAGGGGATACGCCAACATCTGATCGAAAACCGTCCGGAGTTTCATGCCATTTCCCAAATACCCAATGCCCGTCTGTGGGCTGACGCCCAGGCGATGACGGAGCTGGCGACGCTTGAGTCAGACGTGACGACCGGGGCCCTGAAGGCGCGGACGCAGCCAGGCGGCATCGAACCGGAGGCGTGGCGAGAGATGCTTGGAGATCTCCCCTACCGGGCCTCTCTCGGCTGGTCGGATGCCGCCCATCCCGGACATTATGACCTGATGTTGCAACGGCTGGATTCGCCCGCCACCGTCACGTGCGCGCTCTTCACGGGGATGCGCGGGAGCGGTCACTTAATGCCGTGGTCCGCCTATACCAACGATCCCCTGCAAAGCCGCGAAGCCCTGCTTCCCAAACTGCGCCACCACCTCAAACAGAACCTCCCGGATTACATGCTGCCGACGGCATTCGTTTTCATGGATGGTCTGCCGCTCACCGCGAGCGGCAAGCTCGACCGCCGCCGGTTGCCCCTCCCTAAGCCGGAGAGGCCCGAGCTGGAGCACCCTTATGTTCCGCCACGCACAGCGACCGAGGAGAGACTGGCAGAGATCTGGACCGAGATCCTGGTGGTGCAGCCGATTGGCCGGGATGACAGTTTCTTTGATCTGGGCGGCCACTCACTGTTGATCATGCAGCTCCTCTCGCAGATTCG
>JADFZD010000102.1 GCA_015232705.1 Magnetococcales bacterium
CTATCCGGATCTGGAGGCGATTCGTGCGCAGTTCCGACTGCTGCTGCGCACCGTGCCCTCGTCCGGACTGGTGCTCGCCAATGGCGACGATCCGGAGATCGAAGCCCTGCTCTCCCATGCCCATTCGCGGGTGATTCGGTATGGTCTGGATGGGCCGTATCCGTTCACTGCGCGGTTGGAGCAGGCGGATGGTCGGGTGTGGAGCGTGGTGCGTGACGGACAGCAGCTGTTTACCGTCACCTGGAATGCCACCGGTCGCCACAACGTGATGAATGGTCTGGCGGTCGCGGCGGCGGCACTTTCGCATGGCATGGATCCGTTGCGGCTTCGCGATGGTCTGGCAGGTTTTCGCGGCGTGGCGCGTCGGCTTCAGGAGCGCTTTGAAATTCGGGGTGTGACGGTTTATGATGATTTCGCCCATCATCCCACGGCGATTGCCACCACGTTGGGAGGTCTGCGCGCCAGCGTGGGCGAGGCGCGTATCTGGGTGATCCTGGAACCCCGTTCCAATACCATGCGCCGGCGGGTGCATCAGGAGCGGCTGGCACCGGCCTTCGAGGCGGCGGACCGGGTGATTCTGGCCCGTCCAGCGGCGCGGGGATTGCAGCCCGAGGCGTTGCTCGATGTCGAGGCGATCACCGCGCGCATCAATCGGGAGCGTCCTTTGACGGAGCACGAACCGCGCGCCATTGTGGTGAATGGCGCTGCCGAGACCGTGGAGTTCCTGAAAGGGCGGGTGCGTCCCGGTGATCGACTGGTGGTGATGAGCAATGGTGGTTTCGATGGCATTCACGAACGGTTGAGAAACATGTTGTCTTGACGATCCCAGGGTGAGGATGCGCCGCGATGAAACAGGAGGGGAGTCTGGCCGGTAAGTTCCTGATCGCCATGCCTGGCCTCCGCGATGCCCATTTCGAGCGGGCGGTGCTGTTCGTCTGCTCGCATACCAGCGATGGCGCCTTGGGACTGGTGATCAATCAACCCCATCCGGTCTCGATGCGCGAAATCATGCAACAGCTGGGTCTGACCTGGCAACGCGACGATGAGCACCCCATGGTGTTCCAGGGTGGACCGGTGGCCTTGGATCGCGGATTCATTCTTTATGAACGCAATCTCGCCTGTGCGGGCAACATCGAGGTGGAAAAGGGGCTTTATCTCGGCACCAACCCGGATATCCTGCGCCACCTGGCTGCCGATGCCGGGGGACGCTTTTTGTTGGCCCTGGGCTACTCCGGATGGTCCGGCGGGCAGTTGGAGGCCGAACTCAAATCCAACGCTTGGCTGGTGAGCGCTCCGAATCGCGCCGTGCTGTTTGAATCCCCCCCTCTGGAACGATGGCATGTGGCAATGCAGGGGTTGGGCATCGACCCTGCCCGGTTGGCTGATTCAGGCGCCCATTTGATCCATTGATCCAGGATCCGGCAGTCGCGAATGATTGCATGAGCTGACATGGTGGTTCATAGGGTGAATTGAAAGGAAATCGCCGTTACCTCGTCGGTCATGAGGTTTTCTTGCGATTCGCCATATGGATCAAGAGGTTGTCTCAGGTTGCGCTCGCAACTGCCGGCTTTGGTGCCTGTTGACATGGAAAAACAGCGAGCCTTCAGACAAGGCGCGACGACCCGGGCAGCGCAGCATACAAAGGTCGTATGTGTGCCGTGAAGGGAGGTCGCGACGCCGTATCAAGGCCGCTGACGCACTATGTCAACACGCCCAAGGTTGAATCCTCTTTTTCGTCCTTCCATCCGTCATGAGGCCTGGGGCGACATGATGCAACCCTCCTTGCAACAGTTTCGTACCCTGGTCGGTCAAGGTAATCTGATTCCGGTCTACCGGGAGATCATGGCCGACCTGGATACCCCGGTATCCGCCTTCATGAAGGTGGCCGGCGAACAGAGCCATGCCTTTTTGCTGGAGTCGGTGCAGGGCGGCGAGAAGTGGGGCCGCTACAGCATGATCGGTCTGGATCCCATGGCCATCTTCACGGTGAACGACAACCGCGTGGAGTTGCTCAACCGTCGCGACGGCTCGAAGGTGGTTGAAGAGGGCAATCCCATTGAGATCCTGAAAAAACTCATGGGACGCTTCCGCCCCGTGGTGGTCGAGGGTTTGCCCCGATTCCACGGCGGTGCGGTGGGATTCTTCTCCTATGACATGGTGCGTTGCTTCGAGCGCATCCCGGATACCAATCCGAATGTGCTCGGCTGTCCTGATGCCCAGTTCATGCTTACCGATCTGACTCTGATTTTCGATAATTTATTTGGAAAGCTCAAAGTGGTGGTGAACGTGCTTGTGGAGCCGGGGAAGGATCCGGATCAGCTCTACCAGCAGGCGGCCAGCCGTATCGATGCCATGGTGGAGCGGTTGAAGGCCGGGGAGCGGCGTCCGCCGTTCACGCCGCCCGGACGCCCGGTGGATGAGACGGATTTTGTGCACGAGACCGATCGGCCGACCTTCGAGGCCGCGGTGCGCAAGGCCAAGGAGTACATTCTGGCTGGTGATATTTTTCAGGTGGTACTGTCGCACCGGCTGTCGATTCCCTTCGATCATCCTCCGATTGCCCTGTATCGGGCCCTGCGTGCCACCAATCCGTCGCCCTATCTCTATTTCTTGAAGATGGGGGATTTTTCCATCGTCGGTTCGAGTCCGGAGATTCTGGTGCGTCAGGAGGGGGAGATCGCCACGGTGCGACCGATCGCCGGGACACGGCGCCGGGGTGTGGACGCGGCGCAGGATCTGGCGTTGGAACAGGAACTTCTGGCCGATCCCAAGGAGATCGCCGAGCATATCATGCTGGTGGATCTGGGACGCAACGACCTGGGGCGGGTAGCGGTGAACGGGACGGTGAAGGTGACCGATCAGTTCGTGGTGGAGCGCTATTCTCATGTCATGCACATTGTCTCGAACGTCGAGGCGCGGCTGAAACCGGAGTTGGATGCTTTTGACCTGGTGGCGGCCACTTTTCCGGCGGGTACGGTGAGCGGCGCGCCGAAGATTCGGGCCATGGAGATCATCGACGAGCTGGAGGTGTCGCGACGTGGACCGTATGCGGGTGCGGTGGGGTACATCTCCTTTTCCGGAAACATGGATCTGGCCATCACCTTGCGAACCGCGATCATCAAGGATGGACGGCTTTATGTACAGGCCGGAGCCGGGATCGTGGCCGACTCCACGCCGGAGCGCGAGTACGAGGAGACCCGCGAGAAGGCGCGAGCCGTATTGCGTGCCGTGGATCTGGTCCAGCGTGGGTTGGAGTGAGCCGCCATGCTGCTTCTCATCGATAATTATGACTCCTTCACCTACAACCTGGCCCAATATTTCGGCGAGTTGGGGGTTGAGGTGCGGGTGGCCCGCAACGATGCTTTGACCGTGGATCAGATCGAGGCCATGGCCCCGGATCAGCTGGTGATTTCGCCGGGTCCGGGCAATCCGGATCAGGCCGGGATCACGCTGGAGGTGATCCGGCGTCTGGGAGGGCGGATTCCTTTGCTTGGGGTGTGTCTCGGTCACCAGGCGATTGGACAGGCCTATGGCGGTCTTGTGGTCCGCGCGCCGCATCTGATGCATGGCAAGACCTCGATGATCCAGCACGATGGCACCGGGGTGTTTCGGGATTTGCCGGTGCCGTTTTGCGCCACGCGCTACCATTCGCTGGTCGTGGCGCGTGAATCGATTCCCGATTGTCTGCGGGTCACGGCCTGGACCGACGACGGGTTGGTGATGGGGCTGAGGCATCGTGAATGGATGGTAGAGGGGGTACAGTTTCATCCGGAATCGATCCTGACCGAGCATGGTCATGCGATGCTGGCCAATTTCCTGAAAGGCTGAAACCATGGAGATCCGCGAGATTCTCGGTCGCGTGGTGACCGGCGTTGATCTGACCCAGGATGAGGCGCGCTGGATGATGGAACGCATCATGTCCGGGGAGATGACTCCGGCGCAGATCGGTGCCTATCTGACGGCGTTGCGCATGAAGGGGGAGACGGTCGAGGAGATCGCCGGTTCGGCGATGACCATGCGTGCCAAGGCGACGCGGGTGCATGCGCCTGGCACGGTGATCGACACCTGCGGCACGGGCGGGGATGGGCAGGGTACGTTCAACATCTCCACCACCGTGGCCTTTGTGGTGGCGGCATGCGGGGTGACGGTGGCCAAGCATGGCAACCGGGCCATCTCTTCGAAGAGCGGTTCTGCGGATCTGCTGTTGGCGCTCGGAGTGCGGATTGATCTGGAACCCGAAGCTGTGGAGCGCTGTCTGGCTGAGGTCGGAATCGGTTTTCTTTTTGCGCCGCGCCATCATGGAGCCATGCGACATGCCATGGGTCCGCGCCAGGAGTTGGGATTCCGGACGCTGTTCAATCTGTTGGGTCCGCTGACCAATCCTGCCGGCGCGCCCAACCAGTTGCTGGGGGTGTTCGATGCCCGCTGGGTCGAACCGGTGGCGCGCGCCCTGGGAAGGCTGGGAGCGCGGCATGCGCTGGTGGTGCATGGTCAAGACGGGCTCGATGAGATCACCACCACGGGCGTGACCCATGTGGCCGAATGGACCCCGGAGGGGAGAGTCCAACGTCATGCGTGGCATCCCGAGGCGTTCGGCATCTCTCTGGCGCGTCCCGAGGATCTGGCGGGCGGGGATGCCGTCCATAATGCGGCGATCACGCTCGGGATTCTGACCGGCGAGCGTGGTCCGCGCCGCGATATCGTGCTGTTGAATGCCGGAGCCGCACTGCGGGTTGCCGGTGTTGTCCCTGATCTGCCTGCCGGGATTGCCATGGCCCGCGAGGCTGTGGATTCCGGTGCTGCCCGCGACCGGCTGGAACGGCTGGTCCGCATTTCAAACGCCTGATTGTTCTTTTCTTTTTTCCAGGATTTTACAGAACATGTCCGAGACCATCCTTGATCGCATCATGGAACGCAAGCGTCAGGAGGTCGCCCAGGCGCGCAGACGCATCACCGAGGCGGGATTGCTGGCCGAATGTCGTGGGGCCGAGCCTGCGCGGGGCTTTGCGGCGGCCCTGATCGAGCGTGCCGGAAAACTCAAGACAGCCGTGATTGCCGAGGTGAAACTCGGGTCGCCCTCCAAGGGTCGGATTTTTCCGGAGGGGGTTGCTTTCGATCCGGCGGCCATTGCCGAGGGCTATGCCGCGCATGGGGCCTGTTGCATCTCCTGTCTGACGGATCGGGATTTCTTTTTCGGGGATGATGCCTATTTGCAACGGATCCGTGCACGCATCGAACTGCCGGTGTTGCGCAAGGATTTCGTCTACGATCCATACCAGGTGGCCGAAGCCCGGTTTTTGGGCGCGGATGCGATCCTTTTGATCATGGCGGTACTGGAGGTCGGGC
>JADFZD010000103.1 GCA_015232705.1 Magnetococcales bacterium
GTCGGCCCATGAGAATACTCCCGTGGCAAAGGCTGTGAATCAGTGAAAAACAGATTGGCCGTGCGGCTCAGACAAAACAACCATGTTCTGGATCGATGGAAAGCAGATCCAGAATTGCCAGGTTTTTGCTGTGAGAGACACAGTGATGACGACACTGCAGCGCCGGATTGAATTGAAACAGTTTCTGGCGATTCTCTTCCGAGAACCAAAAGTCCTTGAACGAGCGGTCGCGGATGGAGCCCAGGGTGCCATCTCTGGTGTAGGCCTTATCCTGGCACGTATAGACGGTCTGATCAGCGCCGATCACCGTCAGGAACTGCAGGAACGGGCATGTGGTATAGGTCTTCTCGAACCGCTCTTCCAACTCATGATAATGATTGATGGCACAGAAACTATCATCGTTCAGTGTCATTGCCTCAGTGATCTGAGCATTGACTTCGCTTGCGAAGCGGCGATGGTAGGCGTTGTTCTCGGCGCCGGAATTTCCCACCACCGCACCTGACAGCTTGACGTGATTGACGCCTACTGACTTGAGGGTGCGGCAAACTTCCGCGACGCGGGCATGGTTGTTCTCGCCGATGATCAGGCTGACACCCAGCACGCATTTGGTGCCGGTGGCGACAAAGGTGCGCATGTTGTCCAGAAGGCGGGTGAATTCCCCCGGTTTGGCCCCGCGGCTCTTCACATGGCTGTCGTCATCCCGGGCGTCGATGGACACCCGCACCCAAGTCGCGTGACGGGCCAAGGCTTCGGCGACGCGCCCCTTCAAGTTTGCTCCGTTGGTCAGGGTGGCCACGCGAATGCCTGCGTCGGCCAAGCGATCGATAATGGTGGGTAGCGGCTTGTAAAGCAGCGGTTCACCTCCACCCGAGAACGTTACCGCCTTGACCCCCATAGAAATAACGTCGTCAACGATTTCCATCATCTTGGTTTCGGGGATTGAATCCGCCTCGACCATATCCTCGCCCAATTGCAGGTCGTCAGTGCGGTATGCGCAATACCAGCAATGGTGGTTGCAGCGGTTGGTGGGTTTGATGCGAATGTGGACCGGCGCCACCATGCGCTGAACCCGCAACGCCTCCAGACGATCGGTGAAGCGCAGGAACTTCATAGGACTATAAAGGGTCGCCATCAACTCAGCTCCAGCCCTGCTTCGGTACGACCGCAATCGATATGTTGCGAACTATCAATCCAGTATGGCCCGCTTTCTTGGGCGCCAGCAGCGATCTTTTCTTCAGCTTCCGCGGGACGCGGTATCGTACGGTCAGACGCCCGTAAGAGAGGCAATATACTTGCTGGATGCCGCACCCGCAACCACATGGAATGTAGGGTTGCGGAAGGGAGGGGCTGCTCACGACGGAGCGATTGACTGGTTGGGCTTGGTGTCAACGCCTGATACCCGACAGTCATCTCTGGGTTTTGCCTTAGAATTGAAAGTACAAGAAATACGTGACAGTGGAGAGATGCATGATACAATAAAATAACAGAACGCCAGCTGCCAGTCCTAATAGTGGATGGGGCTACCATGTCAATTTAATGTGGCTATCAAAGTGTATGCATTGCTGTCCGTCTGTCTCAAAGAGGGGACGGTAGTAACGCGTGATTTGTTGGCTATTCGGTAACAGGAGACAGATTGCAAACGGCAAAGTGATCCACGCCAGTTGTCCCTCGGGGAACCCGTTGGCAGGCGTGAATTTGGCGCCCAACGCCATCAGTCCATCAGCCAGGATCCCTAGCGGGCCTTTCCAGCGTAGTGGCAGTTCCACTCCGTTCAGGCCGATCATGCCCCGCAGAATATCGACGGCATTGGCCAGTGAGGTCGCGCGAAAGAATACCCACCCTACTATCACCGCCAGCAATGTCAGCGAATGCGCCGCTATCCGCTCGGCGATTCCGGAGGGTGCGGAGCCCACGATCCGGTGCAGCAGCCCCAACCACGCGTGGTGAATGGCAAGGTAACCGCCGTGCAGGGGACCCCAGGCAACAAAATTCCAGGCAGCACCGTGCCATATTCCGCCCAGCACCATAGTCGCCATCAGATTGGCGTAGCGACGCGATGGACCTTTTCGGTTGCCTCCCAGCGGAATGTACAGATAGTCGTGCAGAAAACGCGACAGGCTCATGTGCCAACGCCGCCAGAATTCGGATATGTTTTGCGCTTTGTAAGGTGAATTGAAGTTCGCGGGCAGCCGGACGCCAAAAAGGCGCGATAATCCGATCGCCATATCAGAGTATCCAGAAAAATCAAAATAAATCTGAAGAGTGAAGCCCAGGGTAGCTCCCCAGGCTACAAGTAAACTTGGCTGAAAGGACGTAAAGGCCGGTACGACGTAACCAGCAATGCTGTCGGCGACAACCATCTTCTTGAAAAGGCCAATGATGAAAATCGAGCTGCCGATGGCGATGTTGCTGCTGCGCAACACGCTGTTACGGGGGTCGGCGAATTGCGGCATGACCTCCTTGTGATGGAGTACCGGGCCGGCGATCAGATGAGGGAAGTAGGTTACGAACAGGGCATAGCGTACAAAATTTGTTTCCCGTACCAGGCCGCGATACGTGTCCACTAGACCACTTGATGGGATGCGACCAATATGACCAATATAGTCGCGCGCAGACACCTAGAGCCCTCCAAACGCCGAGCATGATTCCCTTTAGTCAACCGGATCTTGCCGGCAACGAACTTCAGCAAATAGCGATGGCCCTCGAGTCCGGCAAGCTGGCGGGCAACGGCCAGTTTACCGCCCTGTGCGAACACTGGCTGGAAAGCAAGTTGGGCGTCCACCGCGCCCTGTTGGCGCATTCGGGCACCGGCGCGCTGGAGATGGCCGCGCTTATTGCCGACATCCGCCCTGGTGACGAAGTCATCATGCCGTCGTTTACGTTCTCGTCGACGGCCAATGCCTTCGTGTTGCGCGGTGCCTCCCCGGTTTTCGTGGACGTGCGACCCGACACCCTGAACCTGGATGAACGCCTTATCGCAGAACGACTGACACCGCGCACGCGGGCCATCGTGCCCGTGCATTACGGTGGCGTCAGCTGCGAGATGGACGCCATCATGGCATTGGCCAACCTCCACGGCCTGACCGTCATCGAGGACGCCGCCCAGGCGCTGCTGGCAACCTACAAGGGTGTGCCGCTGGGTACCATCGGCCATCTGTCGGCCTTTTCCTTTCATGCCACCAAGAACGTAACCTCGGGTGAGGGTGGTGCCCTGATTTTGAAGACCTCGGACCACGCCCTTCGTGCCGAGATTATCCGCGAGAAGGGAACCAATCGCAGCCAGTTTATCCGTGGCGAGGTTGATAAATATACGTGGAGCGGCCTCGGCTCGTCTTACGTGCCCAGCGAAATTTTGGCGGCGCTGCTGTGGAGCCAGCTGAACGCCGCCCATCAGCTGACTGAGCAGCGTCTGGTGCGGTGGCAGCGCTATCACGCCGCCTTCGCGCAGTTGGAGCGGGAAGGCATGCTGACGCGACCGAACGTGCCCGGCCACTGCCACCACAATGGCCACGTCTACTATATCCTTCTTGACGATACCGACATCCGTGGGCGGCTCATCGACTTTCTGCGCGAACGGGGCATTTGCGTCGCCTGGCATTTCATCCCCCTGCACAGTTCGCCCTATGCCACCGCGCAAGGCTGGACATGCAGCCTGCCCGTGACGGACGACATCTCAGGACGTATCCTGCGGCTGCCGATGTTCGCCTCGCTCGGCGACGACGACCAGGCCCGGGTGATCAAGGACGTGGTGTCGTTTTTTGGTGGAATCCTCCGTAACTGAGGGCACCCCTGGCCCCGCCGCCGGTCGATAGGACTCACGCAATGCACAACAGACTGGCCCAATCGCCAGAAGGCCAAGACGCGTGACCATGAACGCACGATTGTCCGCCCTGCTGACCGGGATCTTCCTGCTCACTGCCCTGGTGTTGACCGGTTTCCGCCAGATTGGCCTGAACGTAGAAGAGACGGTCGAACCCGCACGCATGGTGCGGGCCGATGATGGTACCCACGCCACCTTCCGTTTGCGCCCGCCCGGGGGCGTGCTGACGGGCTGGGTCCCTATCGGTGACACGCCGGTGGCACCGGCGTTTTCCCGGCTACAGCTGCAGATCAATGGTGATTGGGCGGTGATGGGCGGCCATGCGAGCTTGGCCGAGATCGCCTCCACCCCCAACCGCTATCGGCATGACAACAATTGGGACGTGCTGGTCTCGTGGCCGACCGGCAAGTCCCCCGCTACCGTCGTCGTGCGCTATCCGGTGTTCCCCCGCCTGTTGCCCGTCCTGGTGTGCCTCGGTCTGGCGGCGCTGGCCGGCACACCGTTGTGGCTCCGTCCCTTGCGCGCGCTGGCGCGCTATGGCACCCGGTTCGCATGGCAATGCGGTGGCGTGATCTATCGACGCGGTCGAGCGGCGTGGATCGGCGCAGGCGTCGCCGTCGGCTTTGACGGTAACTCCGACACGGCCGTTAGCCGCCACCTCGACTGGTCGGCAATGGCTGCGTTGGTAGCGATTCTGGTCATTGCTGCAGCCCTACCGCGCGGTTTCGACCTGACCGACGAGGGCTATGCGCTGCTCCAGTTGATGCGGCCCATTCCGGCGCCACACGGCCCTTATGGCTACATCCTGGGGGCTCCATTGCGCGCGTTTGGCGCCAACGCGCTAGCCATGCGCTGGATCGACCTGATCGTGCACGTGGCCAGCGGACTGATCCTTGGCCTTGCCACCCTGCGCTGGCTGGCGGCAAACGGCAGCGTGACACGTGGACATCGAACGCAGGCCCTGGCCCTGTCAGTGATCGGGTCTTTGCTGGCCTATGCCGGCAAATCCAACACCTTAAGCTATAACGACATTGTCTCGCTGGGCATCAACGTGGCCATTTCCGGCACCTTGTTCCTGCTGGCAGCGCGACGGAGGCGGGATATAACGGCCAGCGCGGCGCTGATGGCCTTGGGCGTCGTGCTGACTGGCACGGCTAAGCCCCCGACCGCGCTGGGATTGACAATATTGTTATCCGGCGCGCTGGCGTTCATGGGGCGACGCGACCAGATCCGGGCGGTGCCGGTGCTGGGCGGACTGGCCATAACCGCGGCGCTGGTGGTCGCTGCTGCTCTAGCCACCATTCCCAATCCGCTCGATTGGCTGCGGCTGGTTGCTGTTTCGGCCAGCGCAGCATCTAGCGAAGGCGGCTACACCTGAGTCAACCGGATTCTCTCCCTCGCCCAAGTCGCCCGGGCGACGGCGGTGATAGCAGCAACAACGCTGCCGGCGGTGCTCTATCCCCTGCTGGCAAG
>JADFZD010000104.1 GCA_015232705.1 Magnetococcales bacterium
GACCCTTGCCAGAACAGGCCGGTGCAGGCGGCTTGGTTCCGAATGGGACCCTTGCCAGAACAGGCCGGCGCAGGCGGCTTGGTTCCGAATGGGACCCTTGCCAGAACAGGCCGGCGCAGGCGGTTTGGTTCCGATGGGCAATTCGCCCTGAATCGTTGCCCAAAAACGGCAACGATTCAGGGCACATATAACGGTGCGCGCTTGCGCGCTATTTCGTGGACCTCCCTTCGGTCGTTCCACGAAATAGCGCTTATCGTAAAAAGCGCGCAAAGGTCAAAAGAAAAAGATTCAAAGTCAAAGGATTCAAAGTCGCGGGGCTCTGCCCCGCCCCCGCCGGGGGCGATAATCGCCCCCGGACCCCCGTGAGAACTGGAAGCACCCGCAACTCCGCAATTGAAGGAAACCACGCATGACCACGACGGACGAAAACGACACCCCGACCCATCCTGGCTCCGAATATGGCGCTGACAGCATCAAGGTTCTGAAAGGTCTGGAAGCGGTGCGCAAACGGCCCGGCATGTATATCGGCGATACCGATGACGGCACCGGACTGCATCATATGGTGTTCGAAGTGGTGGACAACGCCATTGACGAAACCCTGGCTGGCTATTGCGATCGCATCGACGTGATTTTGCGCGTGGATGGTTCGGTCACCGTGCGCGACAACGGACGCGGCATTCCCACGGACATTCATTTGGAAGAGGGACGCTCTGCCGCCGAGGTGATCATGACCGTCCTGCATGCGGGCGGCAAATTCGATCAGAACTCCTACAAGGTTTCGGGCGGTCTGCATGGGGTGGGTGTTTCGGTGGTGAACGCCCTTTCCGAAAGACTGGAACTGACCATCCGCCGCAACGGCGAGAAATGGCATCAGGAGTATCGGGACGGCGACCCGGTGGAACCGATCTGCCGCATCGGCACGGCAAAAACCACTGGTACCGAGGTGACTTTTTTACCGAGCCGACAGGTGTTCACGGATGTCACCTTTTCGTTCGACATTCTTTCGCAACGACTGCGCGAACTGTCGTTCTTGAACTCTGGTGTCAACATCTTCATCCGCGAGGATGCCACGGAAAAAGAACACCATTTTCACTACAAGGGGGGCATTCGCTCGTTTGTGGAACACCTGAACCGGGCACGCACCCCCCTGATGACCCCCCCGGTCTGCTTTACCGAAACCAAAGGATCGATCCAGGTGGAGGCGGCATTGCAGTGGAACGACTCCTATCAGGAGAATGTCTATTGCTTTACCAACAACATTCCGCAACGAGACGGCGGCACCCATCTGATCGGGTTTCGCTCCGCATTGACGCGCGTGCTGAATCAATATGCCCTGACCACCGGACTGCTGAAAAAGGACAAAGGGGCCACCCTGGCAGGCGAGGATTGCCGCGAAGGGTTGACCGCCGTGCTGTCGATCAAGGTGCCTGATCCCAAATTCTCATCGCAAACCAAGGAAAAACTGGTCTCCTCCGAGGTGCGTCCCGCAGTCGAAAGCGTGATGGCAGATCATCTGACCACCTATTTCGAAGAGCATCCCCAGGATGCCAAACGGATTCTCGGCAAAGCGGTCGAGGCGGCCACAGCCCGCGAGGCGGCACGCAAGGCACGCGAACTGACACGACGCAAAAGTGCCCTGGAGATCTCCTCACTGCCCGGCAAACTGGCCGACTGTCAGGAGAAGGATCCTGCCATGAGTGAACTCTATCTGGTCGAGGGGGACTCAGCCGGCGGATCGGCCAAACAGGCGCGGGATCGGAAGTTCCAGGCGATTCTGCCCCTGAAGGGCAAGATCCTGAATGTTGAGAAGGCCCGTTTCGACAAGATGCTCTCTTCGGCAGAGGTCGGAACCCTGATCACCGCTTTGGGCACGGGAATCGGCGCCGAGGAGTATAACATCGCCAAGCTGCGCTATCACCGCATCATCATCATGACCGACGCGGACGTGGATGGATCGCACATCCGCACCCTGCTTCTGACCTTCTTTTTCCGGCAGTTCCCGGAGATCATCGAACGGGGTTATCTGTACATCGCCCAACCGCCTCTCTATCGGCTGGCGCGTGGCAAAACGGTGCGCTATCTCAAGGACGAGGAGTCGCTGGTCGAGGTGCTGCTTGAAGGCGGACTGGAAGGGGTGGAGCTGATCACCGGACAAGGGGAGGTGATGAGCGCCGTGGAAACATTGAACCTGGTGCGCGATGCACGGCGCTATCAGGTGACGTTGGAACGGTTGGCGCGTCGCTTTGACCGAAAGGTGTTGGCGGCTGCCGTGGAGCAGGCCCAGGTGACGCCGGACTCCCTGTCGAATGCCGAGGCTGCGACCCAAATGGCCGAACGGCTGCGTCGGGCGCTGGAGGGCGAGGCTGGCGCGGATCGCTTGACCGTGCTGGTGGAGCTGGATGGCGAAAGCGACATGGCGGCGCTGGTGATCCGTCGCACCATTCATGGGGTGGTGGTGGATGCGCGCCTGGATGGTGAGTTGATCCGTTCTCCGGAGTATCGCGACATGTCACAGGTGGTGCGGCGCATTGCTGACCGTCTGGGAGCAGGTGCACAGTTGCGCAAGGGAGGTGTCACCACGCTGGTAGGGGATCTGGAGGGGCTGTTGAGCCAGGTGATGACCGAGGGTCGCAAGGGTCTGACCATTCAGCGCTACAAAGGTTTGGGTGAGATGAATCCCGAGCAGCTATGGGAAACCACCATGGATCCGACGGTGCGCACCTTGTTGCAGGTGCGGGTGGAGGATGCGATCGAGGTGGATTCGGTCTTTACGACATTGATGGGAGATGCGGTGGAGCCGCGACGGGAGTTCATCCAGTCGAACGCCTTGAATGTGGTGAATCTGGATGTGTAACGTGTGAGGGGGGGAGCTTCCCTCCGTTGGCCGTCCATCCCCCTGCGAGCGTTCGTCCCACACCCCACCGCAAGTCTTGAACCTGGCAGGGGGATCACCCCCCTGCCCTGCTGATGCGGCCTACAAACCCAACTCCGCGAAGAAATCCCCGCCTTTGTCATCCACCACGATGAAGGCCGGAAAATCCTCCACCTCGATGCGATGCACCGCCTCCATCCCCAGCTCGGGAAAGTCGATCACCTCGACCTTGCGGATGCTTTTCTGCGCCAAGGAAGCCGCCGCACCACCAATTGACCCAAGATAGAATCCGCCGTTGGCCTTGCAGGCTGCGGTCACCTCGCGACTGCGGTTGCCTTTGGCCAACATCACCATCGATCCGCCAGCCTTCTGGAACCGATCCACATAACTGTCCATGCGCCCTGCCGTGGTGGGACCGAACGACCCGGAAGCCATGCCATCCGGTTTCTTGGCGGGACCGGCATAGTAGACGATGTGATTCCTGAAATAGTCCGGCATCCCCTCCCCTCGATCCAAACGCTCTTGAATACGCGCATGGGCGATATCGCGTGCCACGACGATGGGACCATTCAACGACAAACGGGTACGGATCGGATAGCGACTCAATTCAGCGCGGATCTCGCTCATGGGTCGGTTCAGATCCACCCGCACCGTTTCGCCAGAAACAGGCTCGACCTCGGGAAGGAAACGGGCCGGATCACGCTCCAAAGCCTCAAGCCAGATCCCATCGGCGTTGATCTTGGCCAGAATATTACGGTCTGCCGAACACGACACACCCAACCCGACCGGACATGAGGCCCCATGACGCGGCAAACGGATCACCCGCACGTCGTGGGCAAAATATTTGCCGCCGAACTGGGCACCCAGACCGATGTTCTTCGCCAATTCCAAAACTTCGGCCTCGAAGGCGCGATCCCGCAAGGCGCCACCGATGCCATCGCCGGCTTCGGGAAGGGTGTCGAGATAACGCGCCGAGGCGAGCTTGACGGTCTTCAAGGTCATCTCCGGAGAGAGACCGCCGATCACCAACGCCAGATGATAAGGCGGACAGGCCGAAGTGCCCAGACCCTTGAGCTTGTCGGCGACAAACGCCGCCAGCGACGCGGGATTCAACAGGGATTTGTTCTGCTGGAACAGGAAGGTCTTGTTGGCGGAGCCGCCTCCCTTGGCCAAAAACAGAAATTTATAGGTGTCCCCCTCTACAGCCTCGATATCGATCTGCGCCGGCAGATTGGTGCCGGTGTTCTTCTCGTCGTACAGGTTGAGTGGAGCCACCTGAGAGTAACGCAGATTGTTGTCGGCATAGGCGGAAAAAATGCCACGCGCCAAAGCCTCACGATCGTTGCCGCCAGTCCAGACGCGACTCCCCTTCTTGGCCACCACCGTGGCCGTGCCGGTATCCTGGCAGCTCGGCAACACCATGCCCGCCGCGATGTTGGCATTTTTCAGCAACTCCAGGGCCACGTAACGATCGTTGCCGGAGGCCTCGGGATCGTCGAGAATGGCGCGCAACTGCTGCAAATGGCTGGTGCGCAACAAAAACGAGACATCGCGCATCGCCTCTTTGGCCAAAAGGGTCAATCCTTGCGGATCGACCATCACCATCCGTCCTCCGGCAAAGCTCTCCTGGCGCAAAAAATCGCTGCTTACCAGACGAAACTGGGTATCGTCGTGTCCCAGATTGAACAGCTCGCCATATTGAAATTCGGCCATGATCCTCGATTCTCCCAATCAGTGGAGTTAAAACGCTCTGTCTGTTCTTTTATATCCCCCTGTCGTGCAGGGCCCTGGCACCTTTCACGACAAAGCATTCAAGGTTCCGATTCATCCCGTTCCAGTGATCCATGGGAGAGAGCGGAATGTTTATTTTAGTTATTTTATTTTTCTTTTAATCATAAGACAATGTGTGCGCGGGTGGGCCGAGCTCCTCTCTTCGCACTGCCCATGAAACATTCATCCGGGGGCTTTTGTTTTATTTGAACCGCACCTATCACGGGATACTTCGTTTTCCAACAGGTCGTGTGCAAGATGTGTGAGTCCTTTCAAGAAAGCGGAAACGACTCCAACGAAAACGGCGCGCAGCGCATTTTTCGCAAAAGACGCGAAAAAATTTTCTTTTTGAAGAGCGCGCTAAAGTCAAAACCCTGGGAGATGAATCTCACTGACCCTTTCCTTTTTCACCAGCAAAAAGCGACACATTCCAAGCTGGGCGCGGTTTAGTCTCATCTATGCAACGCTCTCATCTTTAATAAAGAATATCTCAATTTCCTCTTTCATGCAACTTACTATCGAATATTCTGGCCATTACTGTAGAATGCGTGAAGGAGGATTTATCGACAAGCGGCATACAAGGATTCATGTTGCCATGCTTGATGACATCGTTTGGAAATGTTTCACGTGGAACCATCAC
>JADFZD010000105.1 GCA_015232705.1 Magnetococcales bacterium
GTATCATCGACGAGGATGAGCGTAAAGGAGATTGACGCCATAAAGAGACAGGCATTAAAGACTGCAACCCGTGCAGGGATAGATCCGTAAAGACGAAACGACTTCATACGTAAGCTCTCGATAAATTTGGTGATAGATAAGCCATATGTCTCCCCGGAAGATCGAATGTATTTTACAACAAATGGAACTATTGATAAAATGAATTTGTTACGAATTTTTCCCCGGTAGCTCAGTCGGTAGAGCAGATGACTGTTAATCATCGGGTCCATGGTTCGAGTCCGTGCCGGGGAGCCATACAGTTCAAGGGGTGAGACCCAACAAGGTCTAACCCCTTTTTGGTTTTTGATTTTGTAAGGCTTTCTGATTGTAATGGTGATTGTTGTCCGGAAGTTGGTTCACAGGTGAGAGGGGAAAGTTTGGCGCGTTGCGCGGCCTGGGGGTGGACGCCGAATGGATTGAAGCAGCACTGGCCGATCCTCACGACCACCAGGATCCGGTGGCAGAGGCCCGACGGGTTCTGAAGAAGAAATTCGGCCCCAGTGAACCTTCGGAGTGGCGCGAACGGCAAAAGCGCTATGCATTCCTGCTGCGGCGCGGCTTTGAGCCGGAGGTGATTGCAGAGGCCCTTGGGGTATGGGATTAGATACGAGGAGACGTCCGCCCGGCGTTGGGTGAACGCAACCCCTTTTTTCAAACATCATGTTGCCGGTTGGCATGGGATGCTATCGAGGGAATCATGACGGCAGACGAAATACGCGATCGCTTCTTGGCATTTTTTGGGCGCAACGGCCACACGGTGGTGGCCTCCTCCAGTTTGTTGCCCGACAACGACCCGACCCTGTTGTTCACCAATGCCGGCATGAACCAATTCAAGGCCACCTTCTTAGGTCAGGAACGACGCGCCTATACCCGTGCGGTCAGCTCCCAGAAGTGCGTGCGCGCCGGCGGCAAGCACAACGATCTGGAGAATGTCGGTCGCACCGCCCGACATCACACCTTTTTCGAGATGCTCGGGAATTTTTCTTTCGGGGACTATTTCAAGGAGGAGGCGATCCCTCTGGCCTGGACGTTCGTGACCGGGGAGCTGGGTTTGCCGGTCGAGCGGCTGCTGGTGACGGTCTACGCCGAGGATGACGCCGCCTATGCCATCTGGCACGAAAAACTGGGACTGCCCGCCGAAAAAATCATCCGCATCGCCACGAGCGACAACTTCTGGTCCATGGGACCGACCGGTCCATGCGGCCCCTGCTCGGAGATCTTCTACGACCACGGCGCGCACATTCCGGGTGGTCCCCCCGGTTCGCCGGAACAGGATGGCGATCGCTTCGTGGAGATCTGGAATCTGGTCTTCATGCAGTATGATCGCTCCGCAGACGGCACCCTGACCCCACTGCCACGCCCCTGCATCGACACCGGAGCGGGTCTGGAGCGTCTGGCTGTGGTGCTGCAGGGCCGAACCAACAATTACGACTCGGATCTGTTCCAACCCCTGATGCAGGCGGCAGCCGACCTGACCGGTCACGCCGTCGCCCCACCCGCCTCCGGCGGCGCGGCGGCCTGGTCGAAAGAGACCGTGTCGTTGCAGGTGATCGCGGATCACATCCGCGCGGTGGGATTTCTGATCGCCGACGGGGTGCTGCCCTCCAACGAGGGACGCGGCTACGTCTTGCGACGCATCATGCGTCGGGCGATGCGTCACGGTCGCCTGCTGGGCATGGAAGAGCCCTTTCTCTATCGCCTCGCGCCTACGCTGGTGGCCCGCATGGGCAGGGTCTATCCGGAACTCGTGGCACGGCGCGCGGCCATCGAGGCGGTGATCGAGAACGAAGAACGCCGTTTCGTCCTGACCCTCGGTTCGGGCATGAAACTGCTGGATGGCGCCATGGCCAACCTCTCTGCCGGCGACCGTCTGGATGGCGAGGTGGTTTTCACCCTCTACGACACCTACGGCTTCCCGGTGGATCTCACCGCCGACATCCTGCGGGATCGGGGCATGGAGCTGGACATGGCCGGCTTCGAAACGCGCATGGCGCGTCAGAAAGCCATGGCGCGTGCCGCCTGGGCCGGTTCTGGCGATGAGGGGGTGGCGGCGGTCTATCATGAGATCCTGGCCGATGGCGGCGCTGTGGATTTCGTCGGCTACGATCAGGAAAACGCCACGGCGCGCGTCCGCGCGCTGGTGCGCGGCCGGGAGCGGGTGCTCTCACTCATGGCCGGCGAGGAGGGAAGCGTCATCTGTGATCTCACCCCGTTCTACGGCGAATCCGGTGGCCAGATGGGAGATGCCGGCACCCTCACGGCGGACGAGACCCTCTGCGCCGTCACCGACTGTCGCCGTCCGATTCCTGAGTTGATCGTGCATGCCGTGCGGGTGGAGAAAGGTGCGCTGCATGTTGGCGACCAGGTGCAATTACAGGTCGATGGCGCACGCCGTCAGGCCACGCGCTGGCACCACTCCGCGACCCATCTTCTGCATCTGGCACTGAAGGAGGTGCTCGGGGAGCATGTCAAACAGGCCGGATCGCTGGTCGGTCCGGAACGGCTGCGTTTCGATTTCGCCCATTTTCAGGCGTTGAGCGGCGAGGAGGTCGAACGGGTCGAGGGATTGGTCAACGGTTGGATCCTGGCCAACCAAGCCGGAATCACCGAGGTGATGAGCCCGGAGGAGGCGATTGCCAAAGGTGCCACGGCGCTGTTCGGCGAAAAGTATGGCGACCGGGTGCGGGTGGTGCGCCTCGGCCCCTCGATGGAGCTGTGTGGTGGCACCCATGTGGCGCGCACCGGGGACATCGGTTTGCTGCGCATTGTCTCCGAGGCTGCGGTGGCTGCCGGGGTACGACGCATCGAGGCGGTGTGCGGCGCGACGGCGCGAGCCAGTTTCACCGCCGATGCCCAGCTGTTGCGCAAGATCGCCGCCCTGTTGAAATTGCCCCCGGGCGAGGCGTTGACCGGTGTCGAAAAACTGTTGGCCCGCCGCGCCGAACTGGAGAAGGAACTGGAGAAATCCAAGGCTGCCCTGGCCGGATCGACCGTCGATGAACTCTTCTCCCAGGCACGGGAGAAGAATGGCGTTCGCTATCTGGTGGCGCGGGTGGATGGTGTCGATGCCAAAGGGTTGCGGGATATGGCCGACCGGCTGCGCGACAAGCTCGGCTCCGGGGCGATCTTTTTGGGATTGCCCGAGGAGGGCAAGGTGAACCTGTTGGCCGGAGTCACCAAGGATTTGATCGGGCGCGTGAAGGCCGGCGACTGGATGCATGCCGTGGCGCCCATGGTGGGTGGAAAGGGTGGGGGCCGTCCGGACATGGCGATGGGAGGGGGCACCCGCCCCGAGTCGCTTAACGAGGCTTTGGCATTTGCCACCGCCTGGATCGAGGAGAAGATCGCGTGAGCAAGGAAAGGATCAAGGGTCTGACGCAGTGTGACTGTCCCCACTGTGGGGTTCCGATGAAGAAATGGGCCTCAGCCGGACACAACTTCTGCGGCGATGGGATGGGTTTCGTGAGCGATTTCATGTTCGTCTGCTTCAACGACGAATGCCCGATGTTCGTCAAGGGGTGGAACAGCCTGTTCGAACACTATGGCCGCGTCGGCTCGGTGCGCGCCTTCTACAACCCCGACGACGGCGAAGAGGGGGTACTGCCCGTGGCCCACAAGTCGGCCCTGCGCGGAGATATCCTCGAGGATTAATATCCAACAGGTGCGCCGGTTGGCTGAAAACGGCCCGCCGGCGC
Organism: Magnetococcales bacterium; assembly: GCA_015232705.1. GTDB lineage: Bacteria > Pseudomonadota > Magnetococcia > Magnetococcales > Magnetaquicoccaceae > Magnetaquiglobus. Next base: position 3,735 of record JADFZD010000105.1, read on the forward strand.
ATGGACTCCAAAACCATGTCCACCGTTTGGAAACTTCCGAAGCGATTTTCCATCAGAAATCAAGATCTCGTTGACTTCGATCCAGTATTGAGTTGCTTTCACTGGGCACTTCCCCATGGCGATTTGGTCGTGGACCTGGATTCCTGCCAAAAAGCCAATTACCAGACATTATCACTCCTTGTCCCATATATCAGGAAGCGGTCAACTTCAAGGATCGACGGTTGATGCCCGCGATTCACGAAGGCAAAGTGATCGTGTTTGATTTCGCGGATGTCGAATCCGCGCCGCACAGTTTCTTGAATGCGCTTCTGGCCGAGGGGTACGGGTGTTGGGGCTCGGGCCTTCAAACGCATCAAGTTCCGCAACACCACCACCAACATTCGCGAGATCATCGATTAGATTTTCGATGAGAACATTCCGGATCAGGATGGTTGACCAGCCGGGTATCAATCTCTGGTATCAAGATTGAAGTAGCCCGGTTTCGCAAGCCTGGCGTGCATGCATGGGATGCATGACTTAATCCACGGGGAGATCTGAACATGTTCTTTCAAACATGGTCCAGCCTGGAGAGCGCGAAAAAGAAATTGGTTCTATCGATTGCGTTTATGATGTTAATTATTTATGGCGTCGGGATTTATCTCAGTGCGACGCTGCTGTATACCAACAGGCATGAAACGCAATTGAATCATAGCGCGCGCATGAGCCCGCTGCTGGCCGACTCCGGACACCCGCCGGCTGAGGCCTTGCCAAGTCAGGGATCCTTCATTCCTGTCAAGATCGGGTCGTATGTGGACAACATCGAAAGCGTGTCGATTCGCGATTCGGTGTGGACCGCCAATCTCTATATCTGGTTCTCGTGGAGCGGTTCCAAGGAGCTTGATCCCGGCGAGCAGTTCGTGATCGTCGATGGCACGATCCTTAAAAAGGATCGAATCGAGGCGTATCATGGGGAGGATAACCGCCACTATCAGAAATATCGCCTGACCGCGAAATTTCTGAAACACTTCGATACCATGCGCGTCCCGCTTGAGAGTCACATGCTCAACATCCACATCGAGGACGCCACCCGCGATGCCCACACCCTGCGCTATGTGGCGGACCCGGAGTCCAACATCAGCTCCCGGATACAGATTCCCGGTTTCACCATCCTCAAGCATTCGACCACAGTCAAGCCGCATACCTACAGGTCTGCCCATGGGGATCCGCGTCAGATCGGGGCACGCATAAGCACCCGCATGCAGTACATCGTCGGGATCGACATTCAACGCAGCGGTCCTGGTGTCTATCTCAAGATTTTCGTGGCCTTGTTCGCCGCGTTGATGCTGGCTCTGGCCAATTTTTTCATCTTGCCGACCGATGTCAGTCCGCGCTTCTCGCTCCCCTCTGCCGCCTTTTTTGGCGCGGTATCCAACACCTATGTAGTCAACTCGATCCTGCCCCCCTCCGGCTCGTTCGGTTTGGTCGATTTCGTCGCCTGCTTTGGCATGGGGAGCATCTTTTTGACCATTGCCCTCTCACTGATCGCCAACCATCTGTGTG
>JADFZD010000106.1 GCA_015232705.1 Magnetococcales bacterium
CTGAATGATCTTGCGCTCCGTGAACTTGCGCAACGCCGATGCCAACACCTGCTTCTCAATGTCCGCACCCACCTGCTTCATGTCTTTCACGGAGAATTGATGGCCAATGCGCACCACATCCTGATGAATGATCGGCCCCTCGTCCAACTCTCGGGTCACAAAATGCGCCGTGGCGCCAATCAATTTCACGCCGCGCCGATAGGCTTGCTCATACGGATCGTTGCCGATGAACGAAGGCAGAAAGGAGTGGTGAATGTTGATGATCGGTATGCGTACTGCGTCCAGAAATGATCCGGAAAGGATCTTCATGTAACGCGCCAAAACGATCAGATCTGGGGTGTGCTGCTCGATGATGCGAATCTGCATTGACTCGAAGATCTGCGCCTCGCCACTGGTCGGGGTGTGGTAAAAGGGCAGATCAAGTTTGCGAATGATCGGTTCGATCTCCGGATGATTGCTCACCACCGCACGCAGATCAAGGCGCATCTCGCCGCTCAACCAACGGGAGAGCACCTCCAGAGGACAAGGAAGGGTCTTGGAACAGAACATCACCACCCGCAACCGCTCCAACGGGTCGTGAAAACTATACTCCATGTCCAACTCACGGGCAATCGGAAAGAACTTCTCGGTCCAGGTCTGAATGCACTGCGGCGAACCCTCTTCGCTGCCCTCGATGCGGATAAAAAAACGTCCCCGTTCCGAATGCTGGGAAAGATCAAGAATGTTGAACAATTCGTCGGCAAAAAAACCGGTGATGCGCGCATCCAGACCCACACGGTCCGGACAGTGGCCAAGAAAGATGATTTCCGAGGGCGGGTTGTTCATGAGAAGAGAGTCCGTCATGGGGGAGAGGCGTTCAGAAGTGTGATGACGAACGGGGCGTCATACCTTGTCACTGTGGAGATCCCGGAGGGAGGACTTCAAAACAAGGGATTCCCCCCTTTTTGGACGGTACGGTGGAACTTCCGGAGTGAGATCACGGAAAGAGGGAAGAGGGACTCCCTCTGTTTCCGTAAGTTACCAGCGCACCAACGCCGATCCCCAGGTGAAACCGCCACCAAAAGCCACCATCATGACCCGGTGACCGGGTTGGATCCAACCGGCGCGCACCACCTCATCGAGGGCCAGGGGAACGCTCGCCGCCGAGGTGTTGCCATGGCGATCCACAGTCACCGCCACCCGCTCCATCGGCATGCCCAACCGCTTGGCCGTGCTCTGGATGATGCGAATGTTGGCCTGATGAGGCACCAGCCAATCGACCTGCTCCTTGGAGATCAGATTGGCGGCCAGGGTTTCGTCCACGCAGGACTCCATGGCCTTGACCGCCTGCTTGAACACCTCATTGCCCTGCATGCGGAGCACGCCCATGCCGCCTCCCGGAGCCAGACCTCGGGAGATCCCGCCATCGGTCAGCAACAGGTCGATCTGCGAGCCATCGGCATGCAGATGGGTGGAAAGGATACCCCGTTCGCCGTCCAACTCCGCTTCGAGCAGTACCGCGCCAGCGCCATCGCCGAACAGGATGCAGGTGCCACGGTCACTCCAGTCGAGGATGCGAGTTGCGGTTTCCGCCCCGATCACCAAGATACGCCAGCAGGTGCCGGCGCGAATGTACTGATCGGCCACGGAGAGGGCATGCATGAATCCGGCACAAACCGCCTGCACGTCGAAGGCCGGCATGCGGGTGTGCGAGAGCCCCAGTTTATGCTGCACGATCGAGGCCGTGGAGGGAAAGATCAGATCCGGCGTGGTGGTGGCCACGAGGATCAGATCGATGGTGGCCGGATCGATGCCCGCAGCCTGAATGGCGTTGCGGCCCGCCTGCACAGCCAGATCCGACGTGAACTCCCCCTCGGCGGCGATGCGCCGCTCGCGGATCCCGGTACGTGAGAAGATCCATTCGTCGGAGGTATCGACCAGCCGCGCCAGATCGTGATTGGTGAGCCGTCTCTCCGGGAGATGGGAACCGGTGCCGATGATGCGCGCCCTCAACCTGGACATGCCTGCTCTCCCCCGTTACCGGCGGAATCGCCGGCATGCGCCGCGATGTCACGGCGAATTTTCTCGTTGACGCGATTGGCGGCCAGATCCACGGCAACCCCGATGGCCCGGCTGAAGGCATAAGGGTCCGCTCCTCCGTGACTCTTGACCACGATGCCGTTGAGTCCCAAAAGAATCGCGCCGTTGTATTTGCGCGGATCGACACGTGATCGAAAACTCTGCATGGCGGGCCGGGCGGCGAGATACCCGAGTTTGGTCCAAACCGAGGCGCTGAATGACTCCTTGAGAAAATGGGTCAGCATGCGCGCCATCCCTTCGATGGTCTTCAAGGTGACGTTGCCAACGAAACCGTCGCAAACCACCACATCGACGCCGCCGGTAAAGATCTCCAATGCTTCGACATTGCCGATGAAGCCGTCACCACCATCGGCCTTGAGACGTTCGCCAGCCTCCTTGACCACTTCGTTGCCCTTGATCTCCTCCTCGCCGATGTTCAACAGTCCGATGCGCGGCTTTTTCAGCCCCATGACCGCCGACGCATAGACTTTGCCCATCAGGGCGAACTGACAGAGATGATCCGCCGAACAATCGACATTCGCCCCCACGTCCAGCATCAGGGTCTGACCGGTGATCGAGGGCATGACCGCCATGATGGCAGGTCGATCGACGCCAGGGAGGGTCTTCAAGACATATCGTGCGGTGGCCATGAGCGCTCCGGTGTTACCCGAAGAGACAAAGGCATCCGCGTCGCCGCTCTTGACAAGATTGGCTCCGACGCGCATCGAGGAGTCCTTCTTGGAACGCAGCGCCACTGAGGGCTTTTCCGCCATGCCGACCACCTCGCTGGCCGGATGGATCACGAAACGTCCGGGATCGGCGCCGATACGCGCGAGTTCAGCGGCGATCACCTCGGGTTGTCCCACCAAGGTGAAGGCACACTCGGGGTGTTGTCCCAAGGCGAGGACAGCACCTTCGATGGGGGCTGAGGGGGCTTTGTCGCCCCCCATGGCATCCAGGGCAATACGAATGGTCACGTCCGGTCATCCCATGGCGACGGGTCGCGTCGCCTTACTCCTTGGCTGCCACAACCTCGCGGCCCTTGTACCATCCGCAATGCGGACACACCTTGTGGGGCGGACGGGGCTCCTGACAGTTGGGACAGAGCGACAGCGCTGGAGCGGTCAGGGCATTGTGAGCGCGACGCATGCCGCCACGCGCGGAGGAAACTTTCATTCTGGGTACGGCCATGTGAATTCTCCTTAACTTAAGATCAAACCAACGTGTTCATGCCACTCTCGTCTCCCCGCATCGCAAGGAGAGCAGGATCCAGAGGCTGTTTGGCCATTGCCAAACAGCCGATGCGGGCCAGGGATGGCCCGCCAAATTGCCAAGCAATTTGGGAGCGACGTTCGCATTGACTGCGAACGTCGCGCGTTTGGTGGTTCCATGGATGAAATCACCAAACAACCTCACAGAGACTGTGCAACAAGGGTCAAACCGATTGAACGGGGCATGGATGGAGCGCCCGACAATGCCATTTTGACCAGGCAGGGGGTGCATGGTTCATCCCCTGCGCGTTTGGAGATTCCGAGGAAGGAATCACCCTTAAGAGTCACCGCCATGATTTCAATGCCGCAAACGGGCCTTGAGGCGCGCTTTCGCGACAGGTACAAGGGGTGAGGTTCAGATCCGCCCCACATCCCGCGCACAGACCGGCACACTCGGAGACGCAAACCGGGTTCATGGGCAGGGCGAGCAACAACGCCTCTTCCACCAGATGACGAATTTCGAGCATCCCATCCGGAAGATATTCGACATCCTCTTCGACGCGCCAGTTTTTGTTTTTGGCTGCCGGATCACGTCCTGACGCAAAGAGGGCATCGATTTCGGTCTCGATCGGCGCGCTGAATTCAACCAGACAGCGCACACAGCTCAAACGCAATGTGGCGCGACAGAATCCGCTCACCCGAGCGACCGGACGCTCTTCATGACGCACCGGCCTGGCTTCTAGCAGAACTTCGACGCGTCCTTCCAGTGTCCCTTCTTCGGACAACGCGACAAGGTCCTCCGGATCGAGTATGCCGACCCTCTTCCACGGTTGGGCGCGATGCAGCAGATGGTTCAGATCCAGTGTGACATCCGCCAACCGGCGGGGGTGTTCTCCCAACAGTTCCCAATGCGGCGCACCGGAAAGGGTGTCCGGATCAGAGGTCATGTCACGTGGCTCCATGTATCACCCGCGTGCCAGGTAGACCAACCACAAACCCACTGCCATGAGCAGAAATCCAGTGCGTCGCAACATCCCTTCGGGCAACTCGGCAATGGCCATAACCCAACGACGCATCCGCTCCGGAGCCAGGAAATAGGGCACCCCCTCCACGATCAGCACCATGCCCAAGACGCTCAAGAAATCCTTCATGCCACCTCGATCCGACCACACCCCTACCACAGAACTCCCAAACGGGGCTCGTCCTCCCCGCATGATACTCAACGACCTGACGGATTCAACCCCTGCAGATAGCGAAAGAAACCCGAGGGTTCGAGCACCAGGGTGGTGCTATCCTTGCCCATGGCCTTGGCATAGGCCTCCAGGGTTCGGGTAAACTGGAAAAAACGCGGATCGGACTGATATGCCTCGGCATAGACCTTGGTCGCCTCGGCATCCCCCTCGCCACGGACCTCTTGGGCCGTCTTGTAGGCCTCGGCGAGCAGCACTTCGCGTTCGCGCACCGCCTTGGAGCGGATCTTGACCGCCTCCTCCTCGCCCTGGGCACGGTACTGTTTGGCTTGGCGTTCACGTTCGGTCTGCATGCGCCGGAAAACCGCCTTGGAGTTCTCTACCGGCAGATCGGTGCGTTTGATACGCACATCGACGATCTCGATGCCGTACTTGTTGGCCTGGACGTTGGTCTGCTCGCGGATGCGCTGCGTGAGATCGGAACGGGAGGCCGAAACGATCTCCATCATCGTGAACTGACCCAACACCTCGCGGATGTTGGAGTAGATGATGTCGTTGAGCCGGTCGGCGGCTCCCCCCTCATCGCGGACGGTCTGAAAGAATTTCAAAGGATCCACGATGCGCCAGCGCGAATAGCTGTCCACCTTGAGATTCTTCTTGTCCGCCGACAGGATCTCCTGGGGCTCCTGATCGAAGTCCAGCAGACGACGGTCAAAGAAGAAGACCTCTTGCAGGAAGGGAATCTTGAAGTGGAGACCCGGTTCGATGAT
>JADFZD010000107.1 GCA_015232705.1 Magnetococcales bacterium
TGTTCGGAACGCAGTGCTTTCGCAGACAAGGGCGTTTCGGCTTCCTTCAGAGGTATCTTCACCAACTTTTCGGCATCATTCTCACCGATTCACAACAGCGCATTCTGGAGTTCAATCTCTCTGCCGAACGGATTTTTGGGCATTCCCGACAGGAGATTCAGGGCCGACAGGTGATTGAACTGGTACCACCCGACAGGAAGGATGTTCTGGAAGCGGGATTCCGTCGTCATTTGGAAACCGGGGAGAGTCCTGTTCCCGATCATGTCGCGTTCGAGACCACCGCCTTGCACAAGAGTGGCGCGATCTTTCCGGTGCGACTGGCCGTGAATCGCATCATGATGGGGGACGCGCCATCCTGTCTGGCGATGGTGATCGACATCTCGGAGGAGAAACGTCTGACTTCGGAATTGATTCAGTCCGAAAGAATGGCCGCTTTGGGTAATATGGTGGCCGGGGTCGCTCATGAGATCAACACCCCGGTCGGCATCGGCATCACCGCCTCCTCGGAGTTGGAAGATCGTATCCGCATGTTCGAGCAGACCTTGCGCCACGAGGGAATCTCCGAAGAGGAGTTGGAAACGCATATCTCGTTTGCGGGTCGGATGGTTGAGTTGATCCGCATCAATCTGGAACGGGCGGCGGATCTGGTTCGCTGTTTCAAGGCGGTGGCGGTGGAGCACTCCAGCGGGACGCTGCGTTCATTCATGGTCCGGGAATGTTTTGAATCCGCGTTCAAGTTGTACCATGCCGATCCGAATTTTCCCCGTTTGACAATTCATCTCGATTGTCCCGAAGCACTGGAAATGCAGAGTTACCCGGATGCCTTGATACAGGTCATCCTCAACCTGCTCAGTAACTCCCGCATCCACGCCTACCGACCCGATGAGGAGGGCCACATCACCATCGAATGCCAAGTTTCAGGAGAGCATCTCCTGTTCAGTTACGGCGATGATGGTTCTGGCATGATCGAGTCGGTCAGAAATCGAATTTTCGATCCGTTTTTCACCACGAATCGCCAGCACGGTGGCACCGGTCTGGGCATGCACGTCGTCTACAACCTGGTAACCAAAACCCTGGGAGGCAGCATCTCCTGCCAAAGCGCTCCCGGTCAAGGCACCCGGTTTCTGATCAAGATTCCTTTTACCATACTGCGCTGTGCGATATATGATGCCAATGAGGATCAAGCATGTGTCCAAACAACATCGGAGTGTTTGTGATGCGCGACGACACACAAATCCAGATTGAGCGGCTCCTCAAGGAGATCGAGGTCCAGAAAGCCATCAACACCTTTCAACAGCACGCCTTGAAAGCCGAAACGTCCGATGCGTTGCTTAAGGGGGTGGTGGAGATTTTCCCGCATTTGACCTTTCTGGGCGCTTTGGACAAGGGTGCGGTTTTTCTCATGGACGACCAGGCGCAGGAGTTGGTCATGGTCGCCCATCGCAACCTGTCCGAGGCGCAGTTGCGTCGGTGCAACCGGGTTTCTCTGGGGCATTGTTTGTGCGGTCGGGCGGCGCTCACCGGACAGATCCAGTTTTCCTCGGAGGTTGACGAACGACACGAAATCCGTTTTGAGGATATGCACCCTCACGGACATTTCAACGTACCGATCCTCGTCGATGGGAGAATGCGGGGGGTGATTGTCATCTACCTGCGGCATCAGGGGGGATGGGATCCTGAAGGGGTCGGTTTTCTTGAAGTGGCCGCGACCATCGTGGCTGGCGCCCTGAAACGTTTGACCTTCGAAAAAGCATTGCACATCCGTGAAGAGATGCTGCGCCAGGTCATCGCGAATGCGCCGTGCGGGATTGTCGCAGTCAGGCATGACGGAACCATCGAGATTTTCAATGCCGCAGCGCAACAGATGTTCGGGTTTGACCAGGAGGAGATCAGAGGGCGGAAGATCATCGATCTGATTCCGTTTCCTTTGAGAAACTTCTCGCAGGACATCATGCGTTGCTGTATCGATACCAACACGGTGCACATCCTCGGGCAGACCCCTTTCGAGGCTGAGGCGATGCGCAAAGATGGATCGGTTTTTCCGATCCGTCTGGCCATCAATCGGATGGAAGACATCCACGATGTCTCTTTCATCGCCATGATCCTCGACATGTCGAGCGAAAAACTGCTGTTCGATGAGGTGGTGCAACTGGAGCGCACCATCATCGAATATGCCCCGTTCGGCATTCTCGTGACCGATAATCATGAAAAGATAGTGCTGTTCAATTCCGAGTCGGAGGAACTTTTTGGCTACCTTAGGGAGGAGGTCATTGGCAAGCCTGTCTCGTCGTTGATTCCTCAAGGTATGCGATGGTTTTACTCCTATGACCTGCAAAATCATGCCTCCGGGATCAAGGCTCGAAAAAGTGGCGCCGAGTCTGAGGCCGTTCGCAAGGATGGCAGCCATTTTCCGGTGCGTCTGGCGGTCAACCGCATCGTGATGCACGGACAACCCTCCTTTGTGGGCATGATCGCCGACATCTCCGATGAGAAACGCCTCTATTCGGAACTGGTGCAGTCGGAGAAAATGGCGGGATTGGGAAGCATGGTGGCCGGGGTGGCGCATGAGATCAATACCCCGGTTGGAATCGGCATCACGGCCACATCCGAACTGGAGGAGCGGGCTTCGAAATTCAGGCAGTTGGTGCATGACGAAGGCATCTCCGAGGAGGAGTTGGAAGAGTTCATGGACTCGACCTTCCGGCTCTCCTCGCTGATTCGTTTCAATCTGGAACGGGCCGCCGATCTGGTGCGCAGCTTCAAGTCTGTGGCCGTGGATCAGTCGAGCGATCAGTTGCGCACCTTCAAATTGCGCACTTATGTGGAGTCGGCGGTATTGACCCTGCATCACGAACTGCGTCATACCAAGCTGGTGGTGGCCGTGGTCTGTCCGGAGAATCTGGTGATTCGCAGTCATCCTGGGGCCTTCTCCCAGATTGTCCTCAATCTGATCAACAATTCCAGGATTCATGCCTTTGATCCGGATCAGTCAGGTCACATTTCCATGGAATTTGTCGTGGAGGGAGACCACCTGCTGTTCACCTATCGCGACAACGGCAAAGGAATGTCAGAGGAGATACGTTCCCATATCTTCGATCCCTTTTTCACGACGCGTCGCGATCTGGGTGGCAGTGGCCTGGGTATGCATATCGTCTACAATCTTGCAACACAGACCCTCGGAGGAAACATTTCCTGTCAGAGTGCGCCAGGTAGCGGCATGACCATTCGAATCGACATGCCTCTGCGGCGCTGAAAAAAAAGGATTCATCATGCGTTACCTACCGGATCTGCTCGCCATGAAATGGCGTTTCAAATCGACAGGCATTACGGCAAAAATGATAATTTTTTTCATTTTATTGCTGTCTTTTACGATTATTCTGTTTTCGGTGCACTATGCCCGTCAACAAAAGGCGACGATTCTTGCCCAGAACGAGCAGGCCTTGAATCTTCTTGCCGCCACCATCGGCAACGGCATTCATGCCCTGATGCTCTCCGGCAACGCCCCGCTGGCCATGATGTTCGTGGAGGCCATCCGGCATAATACGGAGATCCTCGATTTCCGAATCTTGAGAGCCGATGGCTTGGAGGCGTTTTTGGATAATTGTACCATTCGTCTTGTCAACGAAACGATTGGGCAGGAGCGCTTCGAACTCAAAACCTCGGAACATTCGACGCGCATTCTGGAAGCCGATGATCCGAATCTGCTGAATACCCTCAAGGACAAGCGGGGTCATTCGGCTTTGCATCAACAGGATGGCCAGAGCGTCATGACCATTCTGGCTCCGATCCGCTACGAGCAGAAGTGCGTCATCTGTCATGGGGATCAAAACCGGGTGTTGGGGATCATGCGGATCACCACCTCCTTGTCCCAGGTGGAGGCCGAAATCAGACGCACCCAGTTTGAGGCCCTGCTGCTCGGTGCGATCTCCATGATTGTTCTGGTGATCGTGGGCTATCGAATGATGCACCGGTTGTTGATCCTGCCCCTTGGGCAGATCGAGCAATCCATGGAGCGCGTGGCCGGAGGTCATCTTGAGGAGCGCATCTTCGTGCCTGGAGAGGATGAACTCAGCCGCATTGCCGCCACCTTCAACGATATGGCCTCCCGTCTGCGTGTCACCTACGATGGGCTGCAACGGGAACGCAATACCTTGAGTACCATCATCCACAGCGTCCAGGAAGGCATTGTGGTGACGGATGCCGACTCACGGGTGATTCTGGTCAATCCGGCCACGGAGCGACTGTTGCAGAAATCCGCCGGACAGATCGAATCCGAAGGCTTTCTGTCTCTGCTCGATGATCCCGGCTACATCCGCGCCTTCCTGGACCGGGAGGGGCGGGATCTGCCATCCACCCTGGGGTACAAGGCGCGCTATCTCCATTTTCATGCCGCGACCTTCCGGTCGGAGGGGCAGGTGATCGGTTCGGCAGCCCTGATTCGCGACATCACCGAAGAGTTCCGACTCAGGGAGCAGTTCCGGGAGATCATCCGTCAGGCTCCGTTCGGGATTATCGTTGCCGATGATCAGGGCCGGATGCATCTTTTCAATCCCGCTGCCGAGAGAATGTTCGGACAGCGGCAGGATGACATGATCGGGAAAAGCATTCTGGCCTTGATCCCTCCGGCTCTGGCCGGGGAACATGAAGCCAGGTTCCAGCGATTCTTCCAGCAAGAGGATGTCGAGTACGATCCGGGTTCGACCTTCGAAACCACAGCCCTGCGCCGCGATGGTTCGACCTTTCCGGTACGTCTGGCGGTCAATACCATGATGCTCGATGGTCGTCTGGCCATCGTGGGCATGATCTCCGACATCACGGAAGAGAGGAAGATGCTCGATGATCTCGTACAGTCGGCGAAAATGGCCGGACTGGGCAGCATGGTGGCCGGGGTGGCCCATGAGATCAACACCCCGGTAGGCATTGGCGTCACGGCGGCCTCGGAATTGAAGGAGCGGACCAGCGCTTTTGAAAACCTGGTTCAGTCCGAAGGGATCAGCGAAGAGGAGTTGAAAGAGTGCATCGATTCCACGAAACGGTTGACCGAGTTGACCCTCAACAACCTGATCCGGGCTGCGGAGTTGGTGCGCAGTTTCAAGTCCGTGGCCGTGGATCAATCCAGCGAGA
>JADFZD010000108.1 GCA_015232705.1 Magnetococcales bacterium
GGCAACACGCCGGCGATATCCGGATCCTGGTGCTGACAGATGAAGTAGCGGATTTGGTCGAACGGTATGATCTTTTGGATTTTTTTCAGAACGATGGGAAAGAGAAGCACCGAACCCGGATCGATGAGCACCGATTGATCGCCATGGACGATCAGGTAGACATGGCACTGAAAGGAGTCATCCCCCATCAAGGAACCGACCCACCAGAGCGACTCGCCGATCTGAACCGGATGATCCGGGGCTTCGAGGGTATCGGAATCCGGGCAGGGGTTGGAAGTGAGGGGATTCACGGTTTGCCCTGTCTGACAGGTGTGGATAGGTTAGAATCGGCAATTTTGGCAAAAAAGATATATCAATCTTTATACTTCATTCGAGCCCTCCGATGCACGGAAGATTCCGCGGGGGGATGTTGGAATCGATTGGTGGGTAAACAATTTTTTTGGTATGATGGATGATGAATGCGCGAAACAAAACGGCGATCATGCATCATGACGCATCCGGGATGCGGTCGCACAAAGACCAGGAGAGATTGGGGTGACGATGCATCCTGACGACGAACAGAGTTCTGACCTCTGGCTGGATGAGGCGATGAATCGCGCCTTGGAGGCGGATCGGCTGGCATACGAGAGCGTGAACGAGAGCCGACGGGAGGCCGAGGAGATTCTGCTGGAGGCGCACCGGGTGGCTGCGCGGATTGAGGCGCGTGCCGACCGGCGCATGGCCATCCTTCAGAAGGAGCGCGCCAAGGGGTTGCGTCGTCAACTCGATGCCATGCAACGCCATCACCGGCGAGCGGCGTTGTTCAATGAGGAGGGTGAGGCCCCTTCCGGGAGTTCCCCTTGGGCCGCGCCGGGCGAGGCGGCGCGGAATTTGGCGGCTGTTTTGACCGGGGGTGAGAGGCGATGATGGCCATTTGGAAATGTCACGGCGTTGGCCGCACGGCCTATGCCTCGTCGTGTCGAGGGGGTGGGTTGCGCCGGTCGCTTGTGGATGGCCTGGATTCTTGGGGTTGGTGCTTGGGTATGCGGCGATGAACGATCCCGGTTTTGCGCAGCTTCAGTCGCGGTTGCAGGCCCGGCATGGCGAACGCCTGACCCCCGCGCAATGGTATCGACTGGAGGGTGTGGTCACGATGGATCCTTTCGTGGCGCGCGCCCGTGAGACCTCACTGGCTGTCTGGCTGGAGGGGGTGGACCCACGGGGGGATGTGCATCACCTGGAGGAGCGGATGCGTCTGGCCTGGATCCGGCATGTGGAGAGGGTCGCCGGATGGACGCCCGAGGCGTGGCGCGGGGCGGTGCGCTGGTGGGGGGTGTTGCCGGATCTGGAGGTGGCCCGCTGGCAGGCGCGCATGAACGACAGGGTGGGGGGAGGCTTTCTTCGGAATCCGGAGCGTGACGCCGCCGAAGGGCGCTCCCCGGTTTTCTGGGGCGAGGCCTACCCCTGGTTTGCGCGGCTCGATGGGATCGAGCGGTTGGAAATCCCTGCGGATGTGATCGATCTGTTCGATTGGTGGTTGGCTCGATGGAGGCGCTTCATGCCAGAGGGCGCAACGCAGGCGCGTGAGTGGCGCGAATGGCGGCGCCTGGCCCATGCGGTGCGGGCTTCCCTGATCGCGTGGGATGCCTCGGGAAAAGAGGGGCTGGGTTGGGAGTCGCGTCTGCTTTTGGAGCGGCAGTTTCGCAGGCAGGCGTTGCGACCGGGGGCGTTGTTCATCCATCTGGGGCTTGCAGCGCTGGATCTGATCCGGCTGCGCGGCGCCTTGTGTCGGCGGGCGCTGTTTGCGCAAGCGGAGGCGGCGTGATCGCCCGTCCTCAACCGGCGCGCTGGCTGCGGCTTCTGGCTGTGGATGACGATCTGCCCCTGGGGTTGGAGACCCTGGCGCGCACCGTACCGTTCGAGCCCGAGACTGTGTCCGCCGAGGCCCGACCGGTGCTCACCCCGGAGATTCTGGAACGCTTGAAGCGTTTCGACGCCCTGGCCGAGGTTTTTCGGCATGGGTGGCCGGATGCGGAACCGGGGACCGGTGAGGTGATCCATGCCGCTCCGTTGTTGTTGCTGGACCAGGCTCTGGCGGCGCTGGAGAGTTGGCGCGCGGAGGCGGAGCCGCTGATGCAACTCGAACACGAGCAGCGGGCGCGCGAGGCGGAATGGCTGCAGTTGCAGGATCTGGGCCGATCGCTGGGTGAGAGAGGAGTGCTGCTGGACCCCTTTGTGCGCGAGCGGGAGACGCATATCGGGGTGCGTGGAGTGATCCACGCCTTGCCTCTGGAGTCACAATCCCTCCGATTGGAGATTCCTGGACTGCTGATTCGGCTCGTGACCGGAGAGCGGCGGGTGTTCGTGCTCGCCGTGGGGCGCGATGCACCCCTGGGGACTCTGGTCGAACAGGTGGGCGCCCTGCATGGTCGTCCCTTGACGTTGCCGGAGTGGGCGGAAGGTAACGGAGGTGCGTTGGCCGAGAAGGCCGGGCGGCGATTGTTGATCACATCGGCCTGGATTCGGGAGATTCAGGAGCGGCTGCAAGAGATCGGCGCGCGGCATCGGGTCGCTGCGTGGATTCAAGCCGTGCGTCATCTGAAATGGTATTTCCAGGCAGCACGGACCGTGGAGGCCGGAGCGGCCCTGCAACGTTTCGAGGGGTGGGTGGCCCCGCAGATCGAGGTTTCCGCAATCCACGAACGATTGCGTCAGGCAGGGGTGCGGGGTCTGGTCTCCCTCTCCGGTCGTGGGCCGGGCGAACCGCCTCTCACCCTGGTCAATCCCTGGTGGGCCAGACCGTTCGAGATCTTTCCGCGCCTTCTGGGCATGCCCAACCGCGATGAGGTGGATCCGAGCCGGCTGCTCTTTCTGGTGGCTCCGCTGCTGTTTGGCTACATGTTCGGCGATGTCGGGCAGGGTGCGGTACTCCTGGGAAGCGGCATCGCGCTGCGCAGACGACTGGAGGGGGCCTGGCTGTTGATCACCGGCGGGGTCGCCTCGATCTTCTTCGGTTTTCTGTTCGGATCTCTCTTCTGCTCGGAGGCCCTCCTGCCGCCCTGGTGGCTTCATCCCACGGCCCATCCGTTGGCCGTGCTCGCGGCGCCGTTGGCCCTGGGCGCGGGGTTGATTCTGACCGGCATGGGATTCTCTGCCCTCGGTGCCCATTGGGCAGGTCATGGTTGGTCCTGGTGGCGACACGAAGGCGGGGTGGCTTGGATTTACCTCGGGGTGTTGCTCGCCTTTTTCACGCCGATCGGTTACAATCTGGCTCTCATGGGCGTGGCGCTCTTCGTGATAGGCAACGCTCTGGAGTCGCCTGGGAAATGGCCAGGACGGCTGGCCCATCTGATTGAAACCCTGCTGCAACTCGGGGTCAACACCTTCTCGTTTGCCCGTGTCGGCGCGTTCGCGCTGGCACATGCCGGACTCTCCCACGCCGTCGTCACTCTGGCCGGGCTGGCCGGCGGTGGGTTGGCCGGTGGGGTGGTGCTGCTGATGGGCAATCTTCTGATTCTGGCTTTGGAGGGCATGGTGGTGTCGGTTCAGACCACCCGTTTGATCCTGTTTGAGTTTTTTGTGCGCTTTCTCGTCGCGGACGGGCGTCCGTTCCGGCCCTTGCCACCGCCGGATTGAATTTTGATCGTCGTTTGCACTTCAACTTTGAAAGGAGCGGCCATGTCTCCTCGTGCCAAGATCGCCATCGCCTTGACCCTGTTCACCGCCGTGCTGGCCATGGGAGCCAGCCTGGTTCTCTTTGTGACTCCCGCCGTGGCCAGCATTCCTGTTCCCGGAAGCGCGGGTGGCGCATTGGATCCGGGCATGGGCTACCTGGCTGCCGCCCTGGCCACCGGCATTTCGGCACTGGCCGCCGGCTATGCGGTGGCCAACGTCGGAGCTGCCGCCATCGGCGCCATCACTGAAAAACCGGAGTTGATGGGCCGTATGCTGATTCTGGTCGGATTGGCCGAGGGCATCGCCATCTACGGACTGATCGTCTCGATTCTCATCCTCAATCGTCTCGGTTGAATGGCAACTCCGCTCTTCATCGGAGATGAGATCGATGCCGCTGCCTGGCGTCTGGCCGGCGTGCGCGTGTGGGTGGTTGCCCCGGGTGAGGGGGCGCATGCCGTGGAAGAGGCTTTGGCCGGGGCTTGGGAGTTGCTCCTGCTTTCGGCATCCTGTGCCAGGGAGCTTTCTCCCGAACTTCTGGAACGCTTCTCTACGACGCTTCATCCCCTGACCCTGGTGGTGCCGGATGTGACCGGTCGGGCGTCACCGCCGGATCTGGAAAGCATGGTCCGCGCCCGGTTGGGGATGGTCGCATGAACCGCACCTTGAATCAGATGCTGTCTTTTGTCGAATCTCGTCGTGTGGCAGAGCGTGAGGCAATCTTGAATCAGGCGCGCGCCGAGGCGGAGCGACTGATCGCCGAGGCGCACCGCAAGGCGCGTCTTCGGGTCAAAGAGATGGTAGCCCAGGAGCGACGTTTGCGCACCCAGGCGTTGCACGGTGCGCAGGTGCGTGCCGAGACCGAGCGGCGCAACCACGAGATGCGCCTGACCCAACGGGCGTTGGAGCAGGAGCGGCGTCTGCTGGAGGAGGCGTTATTGGCCCGTTGGCGGGATGAGGCAAGCCGTCGCCAGTGGCTGGAGAGTTGCGTCGGACAGGCGCTGCGGTTGTTGCCGGTCGGGGTATGGGAGATCGTGCGGCCTGTCGGGTTCTCTTCGGAGGATCTGACCTTTCTCATGGCGCATCTGGGTGCGGCAGGGGTGGTCGAGGTGATCGAACGGAGCGAAGCGGATCTGGAGGTCGGGATACGAATCGGATGCCGGGGGGCGTGGATCGACGGGAGTCTGGCAGGTCTGCTGGCCAAGGGCCAGGGGATCGAGGCGCACCTGTTGGCTCTGATGTGTCCGGCATGAGGATGTGATTTCATGGATAAGGTTAAACCGCACCCAGCTTGGAATGTGTCGTTTTGACTGGTGAAAAAAAAGAGAGGGTCTGGGAGATTCATCTCCAAGAGTTTTGATTTTGACTTTGGCGCGCTCTTCAAAAGAAGCATTTTTCGCGTCTTTTGCGAAAAATGCGCTGCGCGCCGCCTTCGTGGGAGTCGTTTCC
>JADFZD010000109.1 GCA_015232705.1 Magnetococcales bacterium
AAGACCGCCGGACATGCCGCTGCCGTGCTCAAGGAGCTGACCGATTCGTAAGTGATGTTTGGTGTAACGGTTCAGAACCCCTCTCTCACGGGGGTCCGGGGGCGATTATCGCCCCCGGTGGGGTTCGGGGAGCGCGCGAAAGTCAAAAACAAAGTCCCAAGGGCTTCGCCCTTGGATCCCACCAGGGGCCAATGCCCCCTGGACCCCGCCAGTAAAGGCCAAACCTTGGGGAGTTCGTTCCTAAATCCCTACCGGGGGTGGTAACCGCCCCCGAACCCCCGTTATAGAGGGGGGAGATGAACAGCTTCGGGTGATTTTTTGTTTCACGGACGGGAGGATTGAAGCATGGCGCGGGTAACGGTGGAGGATTGTCTGGATCACGTCAACAACCGGTTCGATCTGGTGATCATGGCGGCCAAGCGTGCGCGGCAGTTGACGGCGGGTGGTGACTCGTCGCTTCCGAGGGAGAACGACAAGAATACGGTGTTGGCGTTGCGTGAGATCGCGGCTGGAGTCCTCGACCTGGAGAAATTGATGGCCGAAGAGGAACGGTTGATGGTGGAGGAGCCTGAGGATGAGTTGTCGCTCGTTCCCGAGGAGACCATGGCCATGGCCCGTTCATTGGTGGGTGATGATCAGGACGAGGATGCGGACGGCGAAGGCGATGAGGAGTTGGGGGAAGGCGATGAGGAGGATCTCGATCTGTTGGCCACAGCGCTGGACGTGCTGGGCGACGAGGACGATCTGGATCCTGACTCGGACGCGCGTGCCCTGATGGCAGAAGAGATGCGCATTCCAGGAGTGGATGAGGAGCGGTTTTCGGGTCTGGGATCGGTATCCGGTCTGATGATCGATGAGGAGGATGGTTGAACCCATCTTATTCATAAATTTCTGCGACAACCGGACCAGGAGCGCGCCAGGACTTGCGCGCCTTTTACGATCCGCACCGTGGAACGACCACGTTTCCGGTCGTCAAGACGATGCACGTTTTGTCCTGATGCGCCCTGACCGGCTTTGCGACGTTATTTATGAATAAGACGGGTTGAACCGTGGACCGTCGCTGGCCCGATCTGGTGCCGGGGTTCGGCGGGAGCGGTGGACCCTTGAGCCTTGAGGTGGCGGAGGGCGGATTGAGGTGAATGTCGATCAGTGGACCGCGTTGGTGGACCGGATCCTGGGGTATCATCCGGGCGCTGATCAGGCGTTGTTGGAACGGTTGCGTCTTTTTCTGGCCGAGCAAACCGATCGGGAGGCGAGTGGCTGTCGTATCGACGAGCTGGGCACTCCGTTCGATCCACTCTCCGTGGCCGCGATTCTGGTGGAGTTGCGGTTGGATGTCGCCTCGGTTGCTGCCGGGCTGCTGACCGACGCGCTGAACGTCGGCTGGATTGACTTGCCGCGCATCCGCGAGGAATTCGGCGAGGATGTGGCTTTTCTGGTGGAGCGGGTAGCGCGGATCTCGTTGTTGCCCGCGCGCCCCAAGAACACCCTGCAGGCCGAAGAGTTTCGCAAGATGATTCTCTCGATGGCCAAGGATGTCCGGGTAATCCTGGTACGTCTGGCCATCTGTTTGTGGCGCATGCGTCATCTTTCGTCACGCGCTCCTGCCCCATTGCCGGTTCCTCGTCAGACCATTCAGGACATCGTTGAAATCCAGGCGCCCATCGCCCACCGCCTCGGCATCTACTGGATCAAGAACGAACTTGAGGATCACGCTTTCCGCCTGCTCGACTTCGATGCTTACGAGTCCCTCAAAAAGGAGGTCGCCAAGCGTCGCAAGGGGGGTGCGGATATTGTGCAGCAGGTGGTGACCCTGCTCAAGAAGCATCTGCGCAAGCACGGCATCTCCGGACAGGTGCTCGGTCGCGAAAAGCATCTCTGGTCGATCCACAACAAGCTGATTCAAAAGAACATCACCCTTGACGAGATGTACGATATCGTGGGTTATCGTATTATTGTCAAGAAAAAGCCCGATTGCTACCGGGTGCTGGGCATGATCCATGGTGAATTTCCGCCGGTTCCGGGTCGTTTCAAGGATTACATCGCCCTGCCCAAGAGCAATGGCTATCAATCGCTGCATACGGTGGTGATCGGGCCGTTTGGCGAACGGATCGAGGTGCAGATCCGCAATGAAAAAATGCATCAGGTAGCAGAAAGTGGCGTGGCCGCCCACTGGACCTACAAGGAGCATGGCATCGTCGAGCGCAAGCATGCGGGCCCGACCGGTTACGAGTGGTTGCAGCGTATGCTGGAGAACCACAAGAAGGAAGACGATGTTGGCAAGTTCGTCGAAAACGTCAAGATCGACCTTTTTCCGAATGAGATCTATCTTTTTACCCCCGCCGGGGATGTGATCACCCTGCCGGTCGGTGCGACCCCGATCGATTTTGCCTATGCGGTTCACTCCGAGGTAGGCGATCACTGTCAGGGTGCGAAGGTAAACGGTCGCATGGTGCCGTTGCATACCATGCTGCACACGGGCGATCAGGTGGTGATCCTGACCGCCAAGACGCAGCGTCCCAACGCCTCCTGGTTGCGTTTTGTGGTGAGCAGTCGCGCCAAGTATCGGATCAACCGTTGGATCAAGGTACAGGAGCGCGAGCGTGATGTAGTCCTGGGTCGCAACATGCTTGAACGCGAGGTGCGCAAGGTCGGCAAGGGCGCCGCCCTGAACGACAAGCTGGTCCGCAAGGCGACCGAGCATTTCCGGTTGCCCAATGACGAGGAGCTGCTGGCCCGCATCGGACGTGTACGTTTGTCGCCGGTACAGGTGGCTTTGGCATTGTTTCCGCCGACCCCTGAGGAGCGGGAAAAGGCGCAGGCCGAGGGGGTCGATCTTCCGGGTGGCTCCGAGGTGCGTTTAAAGTCGCTGCCGACCCGCACCGAGGTGCGTACTGCCCGTTGTTGTGGACCGGTGCCTGGGGATGCCATTGTGGGCATCATCACCACCGGGCGTGGGATTGTCATTCACGCCACCGGCTGTCCCAATCTCACCCCTTTGGTTTCTCAGCCCGAGCGATGGATGGATGATCTGGAGTGGCCGTCGGATCTGGAGCAGCGTTATCGCACCCGGTTGCGGGTGATGGCCAAGAATCGTCGGGAGATCATCACCTTGATTTCTCAGGCTGTGACGGCGGCCAAGGCGGTGGTGGCGAGTGTGCATGTGTGGGATCGGGAGCGTGATCCTTGTGTGTTGATCGTGCTGGTGGAGGTCTCCGGGGTGGAGGAGTTGAATCAGGCGATACACAATTTGCGTGTTTTGAAGGAGGTTTTCGGGGTGGATCGGATCAGGGGAGGATGAGGTACGGGGTGGCGAGTTGAAATTTTTTGCTTGCTGGGGACAGGGGACCGAAGGTCCCCGGCGGAGGTTCGGAGGCAGAGCCACCGAGGTTTTGACTTTGACCTTTCCTTCTTTGATTTTTTTGGCTTATTGGATTTTTGGTTTTGACTTTAGGGCGCTCTTGAAAAAGGCGATTTTTGTGAGAATTGCCTGGGCGCAGCCTTGGAAGAGTTTTTTTTGCGAAGTTGGCAAACCGATACCTCTTCGCCTTGCACCAAGAAACAGGCCGCTGGAGGCGGCTCTCGGGGTCGTGAATCCTTCGCCGTCTATCGTTGCCAACGTGCATGATGGCACCCCCGCTTGGCGTGTACCTCGAACGGGAGGATTACGCCAAGATTGGCAACGATTTACGGCACACATAAGCGCGCGAAAGGCAAAGTCACAAAAGAATAAAGTCCCAAGGGCCTTGCCCTTGAATCCCACCATGGGCCATCTGCCATGGGCCTCTGGTCTCCATCCGTTTTGGGGTTGGAAATTTTAGGGAGAAATGAGCATGGGCGGGTTGAGTCAGGTTGAGACTTCGGGGGCGCCGGCGGCAATCGGGCCATACAGTCAGGCGGTGCGCGTCGGAGAGTGGTTGTTCGTCTCTGGTCAGATTCCCCTGGATCCGCTAAGTGGCGTGTTGGTGGAGGGGGATATTTCCATGCAGACGGAGCGGGTGTTGGAGAACATTGGTGCCATACTGGCTGCTGCGGGAGCGGGATTCGGTGATGTGGTGAAATCGACCTTGTATCTGTTGGACATGGCTGATTTTGTTGCCGTGAATGGGGTGTATGGCCGATATTTCCGTGCGCCCTATCCGGCGCGTGCCACGCTGGGTGTTGCCGCCCTGCCGAAGGGGGCGCGGGTGGAGATGGAAGTGATCGCGTGGTTGGCGCATGGGTCTGCGGAATGATGGGGCGGCTGTTCTTGCTGCTGGCGTTGTTTTGGAGCGGGCCTGCCTGGGCGGGATTGTTTTGTGCGACCGATTTTTCCGGGCGCAATTGTGGCTATGGGGATGTGGTTACCTGTCTTCAGGCGGTGGGTCAACGGGGTGGATGTGAGTTGAACCAGGCCGAGATGATCAAGCCGGTGGGTGGTGCGCCTTATTGTCTGGTGGAGAGTTGGCGCACCGAGTGTATTTATGCGGATGTGGCGGCCTGTCGTCGGCGTGCCGAGGTGGTGCGTTCGGTTTGCATTGTCAATCCCAATGCGGTGGGAGGTCGGATCGAGGTGGTGGCCGGATTGGGGGGTGCGGGAACTGGGGTGGATGCGTCGGTGGGGGATGGGGGGCGTCGTTATTTGCCGAGTCCTGGGTATGAGCCGGGTGGGGGGGTTGTTGTCGGTGCGCCCAGCGCCAAAAATCATATAACAGAGTCCGAGATCAGGCGTGTCCATGAAATAATCGGCAAAAGGATCGTTCTTGTCCCCGGAATAGGGGCACAGGGCGGATCGCTTGAGTTTGTGCTGAAAACATTCGGCGACTATTCGATGATAAACGTCGGGCGGAGCGTAATGTACTCGAAAGATCCGGCTGAGGAGGCCAGAAGGTACCGTGACATGATCAACGTGCAGAGGACGAAGATTTAAAAAGGCCTGTGTGACAGCAGGCTTTTTTTTTGATATTTAACAACCCATGAACCAAAGAGGCTTAATATGATAGACAGGGCAAAACCGTTTCACATCCTAAGTTCGTCGCAGTTTGACAGGAAGTTTCTGGATAACATGTCAGATCTCACGGATACCATACGAAGATTCGACAAGA
>JADFZD010000010.1 GCA_015232705.1 Magnetococcales bacterium
AGTAGATACGCCGGTATTCATCTCTGCCAACCTGGCGATGATCAGGGGGGCCAGCATCCTGCTGGTGGAAGATAATGAGCTGAATCAGGAGGTTGCCACGGAGCTGCTGACCGAGGCTGGTTTCAAGGTGGATCTGGCTGTTGACGGTGCCGTGGCTCTCCAAAAAATCGGTGCTGTTCATTATGATCTGGTGTTGATGGATGCCAACATGCCGGTGGTGGATGGCTACCGGGCCTGCGCGGAGATTCGCCGCTCCGTTCAGGGGGGGGATGTGGGCATCATCATGATCACCGCCCTCGATGACGACGAATCGGTGGAAAGGGCGTTTGCCGCTGGTGCCGAGGAGTACATCAACAAGCCGATCCGCTGGGTGGTGTTGCAGAAGCGGATTCGACTGTCGTTGGAAAAACGTTTTGCCAATGAGCAGATCACCGAGGCGCGGGCACGCATGGAGGCCATCGTAAACACGGCGGCGGATGCCATCGTGGTGATCAACGAACAGGGGGTGATGGAGTCGGTCAACCGTGCGGCCAGCCGTCTGTTCAACTATCCGATGCCGGAGATGGTGGGCAAGAATGTGTCGATGCTCATGCCTGCTCCCCATCGGGAGAGGCATGATGGGTACCTCGTCAGCTATCTGGCGACCCGTGGCGGGTCCAAGGTGATCGGCGTGACCCGGGAAATGGTGGCTCTCAGGAACGGGGGGGCCCTGGTTCCCATCGAGTTGACCATCAGCGAGGTGCGGCTCAAGGATCGACTGCTTTTTACCGGGATCTTGCGGGATATCACCGAGCGCAAGGAGGCCGAGGAGAAAATTTTTCATCAGGCCCATTACGACGCCTTGACCGGGTTGGCGAATCGATCGCTGTTCATGTCCACCCTGGAGGATGCCATCCAACGAGCCAAAACGACAGGTCGGGAGTTGGCGTTGCTGTTTGTGGATCTGGATCGTTTCAAGTGGGTGAATGACAATCTCGGTCATGCCGCCGGGGATGCGTTGCTCAAGGCGGCGTCGGGGCGAATCCGTGAACCGGTCCTGGATGGGGATACCGTGGCGCGTCTGGGTGGGGACGAATTCACCGCAGTGCTGGTGGATTGCACGCCGGAGCGGGCCGTGGAGAGCGCGCGCCGGATCTTGCATCGACTGAACGAGCCGTTTGAGTTGGAGGGCAAGAAAACCTTCATTTCCGGATCGTTGGGCGTTGCATTTTTTCCGAATGACTCACAGAATCAGCATGATTTGCTCAAGTGCGCGGATGAGGCGATGTATCGTTCCAAGAGGGCAGGACGCAATGCGTGTCATTTTTATGCCGGCGAATCGTTCTCCCTGCCGCGCAATTACTGAATCGTTGGACCGGAATGGACAACGGATCGTGAAGGGGTGGAGACAACGAGGGATGGGGCCCTTGTATCGTTCGACGGAGATGGTCAACAGGTCGTGAAAGGGGGCAACGAGGGATGATGGGGCAACTGCGATTCAAGGTGATGTTGCTTCTGGTTGCTGCGCTGCTGGTGATCGTGGGGTTGAGTGGTACAGTCACGTTCGAGAAGCGCAGTCAGGCGCGCGAGGCTGGATTGCATGCCGATCTGGCCGAGTTGGTCGTGTTGACCGGCAATGTGATTCATGAAGGCCAGAAGGAGCGTGGCCTGACCTCGGGGTATCTGTCGAGTGGCAAGAAACGTTTTCGTCCGGAACTGGAGACCCAGCGCGTTGGGACGGACAAGGCGATTGCCATATGGCTGGAGTGGTTTGGCCGGGAGCGCTGGCGGGAGTTCGTGCCGGCATTGATGCAGAAGGTCGAGAAAGCGGCAGGTAGTCGGGAGCGCGTCGCCGCGATTCGCGCCGAGGCCGAGGGTGAGAAGGCATCGGCCAATGAGTTGGTTCCGAAATATACGGTCGAGTTGGCGATTCTGTTGGAGTTGATCAACGATCTGCCCAGCCATGCGAAAAATGTGACTCTGGCTGCGCGTGCGTTGGCCTATGCCCATCTGGTTTCGGGAAAGGAGTTGGCCGGGCAGGAGCGTGCCTTGATGATGGCGGTGTTCACCGCCGATCGGTTTGATTCGGCCAGGTTGAACAAGTTTGCGCAGTTGGTGGGTGGGCAGGGGGTCTATTTCAAGAGTTTCATGGATCTGGCAACACCGATCAACATGGAGAAGGGCAAGCTGTGGCTCGACTCGCCTGCCGAGGCGGAGATTCAGAAGCTTCGCCAACAGGTTTTCGACAGGGCGTTGACAGGTGGTTTTGGCGTGGATCCGGGGGCGTGGTTCCAATCTGCGACCAAGCGGATCGACACGATCAAGGTGCTGGAGGACGAACTGGCGAGGGACTTGGGCGAGTTGGCGGGATTGTTGCAAAAACGGGCGGTTCGTGCTTTTTGGATTTTCTTCACCGGGACCATCGTGGTGGTGGGGATGTTGATGTCGGTGGTGGTGATCGGCATGCTGTCGGTCGGGAGGCGGGTTCAGGGGATTTTGCAGGGGCTGGACAGGTTGGGCAAGGGAGATTTGACCGGACGCATGGCCCTTGGCACCGGGCAAGACGAATTGAGTGCCATCGCGATGGGCATCAATACCATGACCGAAGCCATGGCGACCAATCTGAAAACCGTGCATGCCGAGGCGCAAGCGGTCGAGGATGTGGCTTCGCAATTCGTCGGATTGCGTCAGGAGATGGATCGGGAGTCGAACGCGACCTTGAAGTTGTCCTCCCAGGTGGTGGAGGAGAACAACCGTCTGGATGATGAGTTGGAGAAGCTCAAGAGTGATATCGATGCCGCGGTGGAGCGGATCGATCGGGTTTCCAAGGCTGCGGAGCAGCTCGCCGAGGATGTGCATGGCACCGCCAAATCCACGGAATTGGCAAGTGGCAACGTGCATGCCATGGCTGCCGCCGCCGAGGAGATGACTGCCAATCTGGCCGAAGTGAATCGTCACCTGGAGGAGGTGGCGGCCTCGGTGCAGCGGGTTGCGGATCGTGTGGACGACGTGCGGGATCTGTCTGTGCGCATTTCCGATCGGTGTGCGGCGGCAGATGGGATCGCCGGGCAGGCGGATCGCTCGTCGAGCGAGACGTTGGTTGCCATCGAGGGTTTGGCCTCCTCCTCGGACGAGATCGTCGAGGTGGTGAAGCTGATCCATTCGATTGCGGATCAGACCCACATGTTGGCATTGAATGCCGCCATCGAGGCCGCGGGGGCGGGAGAGAGCGGCAAGGGATTTGCGGTGGTGGCGGCTGAGGTGAAAGAGTTGGCGCGGCAGACTGCTGAGGCCACGCAGTTGATCGAGGCCAAGACCAACGACATTCAGGATCGCACAAGGGTGGTGGTGCTGGCGATTCGCGAGATGGGTGAGTTGATCGATCAAATCGGCTTGGGCAATGAAGCGATCATCGAGGCCGTGAATCAGCAGCGGTCGGCGGTTGCGGAGATTGGTCAATCGATGGATCATGTGGCGGATTCGGCGGGTCAGGTTTCACGCAATGCCGGCGAGTTGGCGATGGCCTCGGACGAGGTGGCGCGTCGTGCCCAGGAAGCGGCAATCGGAACCGGGGATGTGGCGCGTGCGGCGGTGGTGATGGCTGAGAATGCCGAGCGGGTAGCCTCCGAGAGCGATGGCGCCCAGCAGCGGGCGGAGTCGATGCGCAGTGTGGCTGAGGAGATGTATCGGGCTTCTGCCGGGGTGCAGAAGATGATGTTGGATGCGATGAATCATGTGGAGACGTTGGGGGAGACGATTCAGCGTTCCGGCAAGTTGACCGAGATGTTGAATCAGAGCAGCCATGCCTTGCATGAGGCACGGGCTGGATGGACGGTGTAGGCGGAGGGGGTGATATCTTTTTGGGTGCTCCCCTATCCGAGAGGCTGTTTGCTGATGCCATCCATGGAATCACCAAACCCGCGACGTTTGCAGTCCAATCGAACTTCGTTCGCAAATGGACGCGCCATGGGGAGGGCCATCCATGGCTCTCAGAGGCTCTTCGGCAATGGCCAAACTGCCTCTGAGCGATTCCTTCCGGCAGGTTTGTCGTCCCAGGCTGTGGAACACACGTCGAGCGGATCGGCAGCAGGGTGTTTGCAGATGTCTTGGAGAGGGATCTGCAAATTGCGCGGAGGTGGTGTTTGTTAATCGTGTGGGGTGTTGGGACTGTTGCCAACCTCTCTGGACGCCATTCCGTGTAAATCTCTTCGCCTTGCGTATAAAAAAGATTGCAATTCACTCCTCGTTGAGGTATCGTGATCGGATTGTTTCCAAGGTATGAAGCAGCGTGTGTCAGGTATCGGCTCTTCACCTTATGAACCAACAGCCATTGAATCCTTCTGGGTGTTTTTTTGCGTCCTGTTCGTCTAGTGGCCTAGGACATCGGCCTTTCACGCCGGCAACACGGGTTCGATTCCCGTACGGGACGCCATTTTTTTTGACCGCTTATCTCCGATATCTCACCGCCCCTTCAGGCGGTTTTTTTGTGTCCAGATAGTCCCTCTTTTTCTACCCTGATCGGGCAGATGCGAAGGGTTGCTTGAGAGAATCTATGGGTTCATAGGATGAATTGGAGGAATTGTTGGTTGCCATATCGGTAATCATGGTTGCTTCAGATTTGCCTGATGGATCAAGGGGGTATCTCAGAGGTGCAGTCGCAACTGCCAGATCTGCTGGCTCAATCGCAAGCCAGGCGATCAAGCCGCCAGGATCATGTGCGGATACCCATCGAAGGCCCATTCGGGCAGGGTAAGAAGCAGCATGGTCTGGCGAAGATCCGGGCCAAACCGGCGGATACCTCTGTGTCCTGGATACAAACCATTTTTATGCTGGTGTTGAACTTGAACCTGCTGGTCAGGTTCTTTTGGTCCAAAATTGGCCATACTTCCATACGCCATTGGTCGGTCTGCTGACACAGAGGGAAGCATAACGATCTCGGGCGAGAGATAGGGCGACTCTTCTGAAGTTATCGCTGGAGAAATCTGTAAGATTGTTTTGGCTTTTTAGGAGACACAAGTTAAACAGGCGATGTTATCCATGGCAGGTGTCACCAGATCTCCTTTAAAGGAGTTCCCTGAATGTACGTAAATTCCGATTGCATCTTGTCATGATTTGGTGTATAAATGACCGATGAAAAGTAAAATTAATTGTTGTGATGGATTGCACCATCCAAAGGATGGATTTGAGCCCAAAAAGATCGCTTTGTTGGGGGCGATCAAGCGTCATGAAATACCGGAATCTATTCCAAAAATTATAAACCCCAGTCTAAAATATCATTTCAAGGTTCATGGGGGTGTCCGTGTGCCTGCGAAATTGCACGCCAATGGCTTGAGTACCATGTCTGCGGAGCCCATCCATTCTATGTGGTAGTCAATTTGGCAGAGAAATACTTGGTTCTTTGAGGTGAATTTTTCGCCCGCGCACGATGAGTTTGTCAGAAAGGGAAGGGCGTTTTATGGAGGGGGAAACCATTCAGCTTCTTTTGGTTGAAGACGACCTCGGATTTGCCGCGCTGCTCGACGAGTGGCTGGGTGATTTGTCGGGCCGTCCCGCCGCAATCCTGCCATTCAGGATTTTCGTGACCCAGGTAAACAATCTCTCCCAGGCGCTCAAAACGATGGAGGATACCGGGTTCGATATCCTGCTGGTCGATCTCAATCTCCCCGATTCGGTGGGTCTGGAAACCTTCGAGCGGATCCGCGATCTGGAGGTTGCCTGCCCCGTGATCGTTCTTTCCGGTCTGGACGACGAACTCCTGGCCATCCAGGCGGTACGCAGCGGTGCCCAGGATTATCTGGTCAAGAACACCATCGATGGCAATTTGTTGTTTCGTTCCATTCGTTACGCCCTGGAGCGCCATGCCCTGCATCAGGAATTGGAACAGGCGCGGGAGCAGGATCGACGCCTGAGGGAGCAGGGTGCCCTGGATCGTCTCTCCGACCGGAATGTCAGCTCGATTGCCGCGCGGATGCTGGGGATCCAGGAGTTGAAGGGGGGATATCCCGATCGGTTTGCGCGCATCGTCGCCCAGTTGGCCGAGATTCTCGATAAACTGTTGCAAATGAGAACCCATAAAATCGTCTTTAACATCTCCGACGATCTGAAACGCATTGCCGCGGAACTTTTTGTTTTGCGTTGCGGTCCTCGGGATGTGGTGGACATCTACCTGGCCACGCTGGAGTCGCGGGAGACTCCGGGCAATCCGATCAAGAACGAAGCGGTCCATGAGGAGTGTCGCTATCTGGCGTTTGAGTTGATGGGGCGCCTGGTCTCCTTCTATCGTCCCTATGCTCTGGGAGGGGACGGATAATTTTACCGGATTCACGCCAACTGCCGGATAACCGCAGTGGACTTGTATCCATTGCGCGAGGAAAACGAAGCCATGAGCGACTGCGAAAAATTTCTGTTGAAGCTCTATATCACCGGTCATACCTCTCGCTCCGAACGCGCCATCAAGAATCTGCGCCGTATCTGCGAACAAGACCTGTCCGGTCGTTACGAGATGCGCGTCATCGACGTTCTGGAACAGCCGCAATTGGCTGAGGACGAAAAGATTCTGGCCACTCCCACCCTGATCAAGGAGTTGCCACCGCCGCTGCGCCGCATCATCGGCGATCTGTCGGACACGGAAAAAATACTCTTAGGCTTGGATCTGCTCCCGTTCGAGTTGGATTGTCATTAACACGCATGATGGGGGGGCGGCGTTCCTCACCCCCCTTACCCTGGAACGCCCGAAGGGAGATCTTCTGGATGGGAGCATTCCCTCGCCACCTTCAGGCAAGTCACGCCCAAGAAACTGGATGCCAGAACATGACCATCGAGAATTCGAAAATACCCGTTGAAAAACTCTCCACCGGCATTGAGGGATTTGATCTGATCTCCCAGGGTGGATTGCCCAAGGGGCGTACCACCCTGATCACCGGTACCGCCGGGAGCGCCAAGACGGTCTTTGCCGCCCAGTTTCTCGCCGAGGGGATTCGCAAGGCCGAAGAACCAGGGGTTTTTGTCACCTTCGAGGAGCATCCCGCCGAGATCTGCAAGAACCTTCTGTCCATGAACTGGCATATCGCCGAGTGGGAAGAGCGTGGCTTGTGGCGTTTTGTCGATGCCTCTCCGCAGCCAGGTTACGAGGCCATCGAGTCCGGGGAGTTTGATCTGGGGGCGCTTCTGGCGCGGATCGAGTATGCGGTTCGCACGGTCAACGCCCGACGGATCGCCATCGACTCTTTGGGAGCGGTGTTCACCCTGTTCAACAACGCCTTGGTGGTCCGTTCGGAGTTGCGTCGTCTGAGCGCGGCTCTCAAGGGGATGGGCGTTACGGCGGTGATGACCGCCGAACGTACCCAGGAGTTTGGCGAGATTGCCCGCTACGGGGTCGAAGAGTTCGTGGCCGACAACGTGATCATCCTGCGCAATGTCCTGGAGGCGGAAAAACGTCGCCGAACCATCGAAATCTTGAAATTTCGCGGCACCACCCATCAAAAGGGGGAATATCCGTTTACCGTACTGCCTGACCAGGGGATCATCATCATTCCGATTTCAGCCATCGAACTCAAACAGCGTTCGTCGGCCATGCGGGTTCCTTCCGGCAGTCCAGAGATGGATCGCATGTGCGGAGGCGGCTTTTTCCGGGATTCGTTGATTCTGGTCTCCGGGGCCACGGGGTGTGGCAAGACCCTGATGACCGCGGAGTTCATCGGCGGTGGGGCCAAGAAGGGAGAGAGGAGCCTGTTGTTCGCCTATGAGGAGAGCCGGGAACAGTTGTTGCGAAATGCGCACGGCTGGGGTATCGATTTCGAGGCTTTGGAACGGGACAACCAACTGCGGGTTGTGTGCGCCTATCCCGAAAGCGCCGGATTGGAGGACCATCTGATCGAGATCAAGCGGCAGATCGACTCTTTCAAGCCGGATCGGGTGGCCGTGGACAGCGTGTCGGCCATGGAGCGGGTGGGTACCAACCGGGGTTTTCGGGAGTTCATGATCAGCCTGGCCTCCTTTGTCAAGCATCGGGAGATCCCCGGCTTGTTCACGGCGACCACGGCGACCCTCATGGGGGGACCGTCCGTGACGGAATCCCACTTTTCTTCCATCACAGATACCATTATCCTGTTGCGCTATGTGGAGATGCTCGGAGAGATGCGGCGTGGGGTGACGGTTTTGAAAATGCGTGGCTCCATGCATGAAAAGGATATCCGGGAGTTCACCATCGATAACAAGGGGATGCATATCGGCAAGCCCTTCCGCAACATCGTCGGTATCCTTACCGGCAAGCCGGAATACCTGAACGTGGAGAACGCGGATCGGCTCTCCGACATGTTCAAGGATTGAAGGTGACATGTTCTCCTGTCGGATGACCTTTTTTGTCATGGGCGTCACGCAACAGAGTTTCACGGATGGAGGCGAGCGGGGCTCTGCCTTTATCCGTTTCGTTTGTGTCACGCGTTCAGATCGGGTCGCGGTAACCATCACGGGTTGAGGCATGAATCCATCTTATCCAGTTTTCAGGTAGGCGGGATGAACGCTTTGGAACAGAAGCAAATCGAACAGATCTCCTGCGATCAATTGGATCGCATCGTGCAAACCCTGGCGACCTCCATGGTGGAACGGGATGCGCTGCAAGAGATCCTGGATGTCATGGTCAATGCGGTTCTGGTGGTTTCACGCGATGCCAGGATTGTGCGGGTCAATCAGGCGGCCAGCGATCTGTTGGGTCATGCGCGGCAGCGATTGACGGGAATGACCGTGGATCAGATCCTGGCCGATGGCACGTTCTGGAGTCAGTCCTGCATGATGGAGGTGGCCCATCAGGGGGCGATCCGCAATCAGGAGACCTGGATGCTGGATGTGTCTGGTCGAAAGATTCCTGTGTTGATCTCGGTTTCCGCGTTGCGCGCCCAGGATGGTACGCCAGACGGTTATGTCTGCGCCGCCATGGATATTTCAGAACACCTGAGACTCCGCGAGGCCTTGAGTTCGAGCATTGCGAGCTTTCAGGCCATCGTCGAAAAGAGCATGGACGGGATCCTGGTCCTTGGCGAGGAGAATCGGGTAGCCTACCTCAATCACTCTGCCATCGTCCTGCTTGGGCGGGACGAAAGCGAAATGCTCGGTTTGCCATTTGGTTTTCCCATGGTGTCCGGCGATGTCACCGAGGTTGACGTGATCCGGAAGTCCGGGGAGGTGGGTGTCGCCGAGATGCGGGCAGTGGAAACCCAATGGCATGGAGAGGCTTCCTTGTTGGTCGCGTTGCGGGACGTGACCGAGAATGTTCGTCTGCGGGAGCAGTTGCGGCAACTTTCGATGGAGGATGAACTGACCGGGCTCAACAACCGACGGGGATTTTTTCTTCTCGCGGAGCAGGAAATCAGGATGACCGAAAGAAGCGAGGCGCGGCTGGTGCTTTTTTTTGTCGATCTGGACGGCATGAAGCCGATCAATGACCAGTTGGGACATAAGTTCGGGGATCAGGCGCTGGTGGAGACGGCGACGGTCATGCGCAGGGCGTTTCGCAAGTCGGATATTCTGGCTCGGCTCGGTGGGGACGAATTCGTGGCGCTCGCCTTTCAGCCTGGGGGTGACAGTCCCGTGACCAGCATTCTGACGCGACTGGATTCCGAGATCGCCCGTATCAATGCCCGTTTGGATCGCCGGTTTCAGCTTTCGTTGAGTATCGGTTTTGTCGAGGTGCCCAAACAGGAAGCGCTCCCTCTGGAGGAGTTGATCCGCGAAGCCGATGCCGCCATGTATCACAACAAGATGGAAAAGAAACGGTCTGCCCAGGGCTTGTCCACGACGTTTCTTGGTAATGAAATGCCGTGACTGGCACCCCCTCCGATGATCCGTAACCATTCAGGTCAGTAACGGATCATCCTGGATCCGGAGTTGCGAACGCTCACTTGAGACAATTTCTTGATCCAACTGGCCAATCTCAAGAAAATCTCGTCCCCGACCAGATCGCTTCGGTTTTTTGCAATTCACCATCTGCGCCAATAGGTTGGCTCTGCTATCATGCGCAGTTGCCGGAGTTGCTGGCCCAACCAAGCTGAATTGACAGCCTTTTGTTCCGTCGTTCCGGCGTAAACGGGAAACCAGGATGTTGGTGACCGTACTCGGATTCTCTCCTGCGGGCATGAGGTTCCCAAGAGATTGAACACGCCTGATCGGTGCTTTGGCACGTTTGATGGGTGGTTATTCTGGCGGAAGCATAAATCTGGATGCTCCAGCGTGAAATTCCGGATGCGCGCTTTCGCGGGCATGACGCTCCAACACGACGACGAACCCGTCAAATGCGCATGTGTTGCCCCACCAGGTTCAGGATGAGGGGAGAACCCCATCCCCCCCTTCCTTGGAATCCTCGAACGGAATGCCAAGGGAATGGGCCGCCTCATCCAGTTTGATCGCAGATTTGTGCAGAACCTGAAGCAAAGTCTGTTTGCTGATCGGTTTGATCAGGTGATCGTTGCATCCATGCGCCAAGCTCTCTTTCAGGTGAGTCTTGGAGGCGTGGGCGCTCAACGCAAAGATCAACATGGGCCGCCGGCCCATCTCCTTCTCCAGTTGACGTATGGCCTGGGTTGCAGAGTAACCGTCCATCCTCGGCATCTGGATATCCATTAAAATCAGATCAAAATCTTCATTTTTCACGCGCGTTAGTGCTTCGGAACCATCCTGAACCACCACGAGATGGTGGGGTGTTCCCCGCAGATAGGTCTTGATCAGGATTTGATTCTCAAGGGTGTCTTCTGCCATCAGAATACTCAGACTGCGGCTCCAGGTGATCGGCAGGGGAGCCGTGGGCTGCTTGTCCGTCACAGGATGAATTTCAGCAAACCGACACGGCAGCGTGAAACAAAAACGGCTGCCCTGTCCCACATGACTTTCGACCCAGATCTCCCCGCCCATCAGTTCCACCAGTTGACGGGTGATGGTCAGACCGAGACCGGTTCCCCCGTAACGCCGGGTGATCCCGGAATCTGCCTGAGTGAACTTATCGAAGATGCGCGACAACTGCTCCGTGGCAATCCCGATTCCGGTATCGACCACCGTGAAAAGCAGATGACCCGGATTTTGAGGGGTATGCCGAAGTGACACCTCGATTCCGCCTTGGTGCGTAAACTTGATCGCATTGCCGATCAGGTTGATGAGCACCTGTCGCACCCGACTCTCATCCCCAAGAATGGCTTCCGGAATCGTCTGGTCGATGAGGGTGCTCAGAATCAATCCGTGCTCATCGGCTGCCGCTTGCATCAAACGTGTTGTCTCTTCCGTCACCATCCGGGGTGAAAAGGGCATTTCGTTCAAGATGAAGCGACCGGACTCGATGCGAGAGAAATCCAGGACATCGTTGATGACCGTAAGCAACGTCTTGCCCGAATGATGCATGATCTCTATGAGATGTCGCTGATCGGCTGTGAGTTCACCATCCAGCAGGACCTCGGCCATGCCCAGTACGACATTCATCGGCGTGCGAATCTCATGGCTCATGGCTGCCAGAAAGTCGCTTTTGGCATAATTGGCCGCTTCGGCAGCCTCCCTTGCGGCCATGATCAAGGCTTCGGCGCGTTTTCGCTCGGTGTTGTCGTGCAAGGTGACCACCGCGCCCAATTTGCCGCCAGCTTCATTCGGCAAGGGGTGACCGGAGACAAACAGATCCAGTTTCCGGCCATCGTGGTGTTGGATCACCATTTCTTCGTTGTGGATCGTTTCGCCTTGAATGGCGCGAACAATCGCCAGATCCTCGGTTCGCATGGGTCGCTTGCCATCGGCATGCATCAGAAGGCCGGAGTCCGTCCATTGTTGCGGCGGAAGGGTGCGCAACGCATCTCCGAGCATTTCTGCCGCCGTTCGATTGAACAGGTTGATCGTCCCTTGTTCATTGCAGGCAATGACGCCATCCGTGATGTTTTCCAAGACCGTGGACATGAACTTCGTTTGTCTGCGCAGTTCCAGGGTGCGCTTTTCCACTTCGAACTCGGTCTGGGCGTACAGCCTGGCATTGTCGATTGCCGGGCTTACCGTATTGGCAAACAGTTGGAGCACCTCCATATCCCGAACGGTGAAGCTTGATCCGTCGCCTTTGCCCAGGCCACCGATGCCACCGATAATACCGGATTTTCCCACGAGCGGTACCAGGACCGCCGACTTTTGGCCCTCTTCCCAGAGGGTTCTTTTGGGGATTTGTTGCGTCAGTCCATCCGCGCACAGCATGGGTTCTCGGTTGGTCAGGACCCAGCCGCACATGCCGACGTCGAGACTGAAACTGCTGCCGATGATGTTTTCGGACCCCTCGCCACTGGCTGCTGCGTAATAATATTGATTGTTGTCGGCGTCAATCAGTGGGACGATGACGAGATCGGCGTGAATGAGTTTTTTCGTCCAATCGGCAAGCAGAAAGAGGAGTTCTTTCAGGTCCAGGGTGGAGGTGATGGCGTGCCCCATCTCGCGATAGAATTGGATCTCGGCGGACAGTTCCGCAATCCGTTTTTGCAGAGCATGGTTCTCGTCCGTGAGTTTGGCAATCTGCAAGGGGTGATGGATGCCCAACATTTTTGCACGCTCCTGAGCACCATTCATTCTGTCCGGTTGATGGTCATGTGCATCGATTGTGCTCAACGGCAAAGACACTGCGTATGCGCTTCCAGTGCGCCATCCTGGTTTTCGTGGATGTTGCCGATGACCTTAAGTCCTGAAACCATATTGAGTGGCAGGGAGGCGTCGCCACACTTGATTTCAAACCGGGCATTTTTGGGATTGTAGGTCACCTCGCCGCGATCGATGATTTTGGCAACACAGGCGATGGTGATTTTACCCTGACAGATATCGCCTTCGTACACCTCGTGCGCATCCAGGTCTTGCATGCCGGTCGCCAACATGAGTTCGTTGCCGGTCATGGCGGAAAGTGCCGGGTCGGTTCCAGGACAACCATCTGCGGCTCGCATCACGCAGAGTTTGATCGTCTGGGTCGCGCTTCCACCAAATACCAGGTTGACGCCATTCCAGATTCTGAAGCGGATGTTTTTCATGGCGCTCTCCTTGCGTCATCTTGAAGGGATGTGACCCGCAGGGAGATGTCATGGAGGGTGTTGCCAATGATATCCAGGAGCGGAGAGGTTTTTTGGACGTACTGGATGAGTTCTTGGAGTTCTTCATCGGTCGCACTGGACTCGACCTGACAATGAATATCGATATGATGATAGCCAAGACGTTCCACCGGAATGCCCAGGTATCCACGAAAATCGATATCTCCTTGAACGTCGATATGCAACGCATGGATGTGGATGTTTCTGACAGCGGCATTGAAGGTGATGCCCATGGTCAAACAGGAGGCGAGCGCGGACAGGACCAATTCTACAGGGCAGGCACGCGGTTTATCGGAGACGGGTACACCGATCAGGATCGGAGGCTCTTCTGATTCCAATTCAAAGTTTTTGGTGCTTTTTTCTTCGTCCGGGGTCAAACCATAATTTCTTGAGATGGTAATACGGCTGCGTCCGGCATCAATCCAATCGGCAGCCGCCTTGAATCGGAATTGACCCAGTTCCGGGAACTCCTGGAACAGATTGACCGTGTCTGTTATTTGGACGGTATCGATACCACAAACTTTGTCGCCCATCTTGCACCCCCAAGATTGGAACTTATGACGGATTCAGCCAACAAGAATAATTAAATTGACATTGATATTTATTCTCACATCCAACAAAATGGCATCCGATTTTCTTTAAATTTATAGCCGTTTTTGTTTTTTGTCAATTCGATCGTCAAGCTGTTTTGAGTTGGTTCATTCCAGGTTTGACGTATATTATATACCAATGTTTGTTAATGTGTATGCGTTTACATTATGGATCGATCGATAGGGTTTATGCAACAGGTTTCTATGGTCGTTTTTTTGGATAACTTTTTTGAATGTGATTCCGGTCAGTTATTGTCTACAGTGATGACTTGTGGCGACGAAAAAGGGGGGTCAGACAAACAAAAGAGCTGAGCTCCGTTTGCCGTCCAACGCAATACGGGAGGTCAAAGGTTGGGGGATCCCCCCCGTTCAGGTAAGTTGCGACATGATGATTCCGGTGTGCAGGCAAGCGCCAGGATACTCTCTGCCAGCAGCACATGCAGGGCATCGAGGAGGGAGTGGGCCGTGTCAGGATCTGTCAGGGCGTGGGGATCGTCGAAGAGTTCGGCCTTTTCGGCCAGGTGTCGCCAGCCGATCAGTCGCGCGTTCCCTTTCAATTTGTGCAGACTCTCACTGGCGCCAGTCAAATCCCCGGACTCCAGTTGCCGTTCGGCCTCCGCCAGCAACGTTCGTGCATCCGCGCACACAGCTTCCCGCCACGTCGTGAACGCCTCGGGAGTCATGGCTTCTTCGAGCAGATGGAGCTGCCTGGAATCAATCAGGGCAGGGAGGTGGCATTCCGGATTTTCTGCCAGGATGCATGAGTCCGTACCAGGCGCGAGCGCTGGATCCTTTTTCGGTGCGTTTGTCTCGTCCTCTTCGGGTTTGACCAGACGTGCCAAAATCTCCCGCAGGCGTGTTGGCACCACGGGTTTGGTCACCACATCCGCCATGCCGGCCTCAAGACAGGCATCGATGTTCTCCTGTCGGGCATCGGCTGTGCACCCGATGATCGGAATGCGGCCTGCCTCGCCATCCAGGGCATGTATCCGCCGGGTGGTGGCGCGACCATCCATGCCGGGCATGTGAACATCCATCAGAATCAGATCGAACGTCTCTCGTGCCAGGATCTCCAACCCCTCGATGCCGCCCGAGGCCTCGGTGACGCGACAGCCGACCTGCTCAAGCAGACGGGCCGTGATCACACGATTGAGTTGATGATCCTCGATCAACAGTACCTTGGGTGCCACGATTCGGGACGAAAGAGGTTCCTCTTCCTCGGTATCGTCTTCTTCTGGCGGTGGGTCGGTCAGTGGCAGGGGAAGGGTGATCCAGAACCGACACCCGCGCTCTGGAAGATTCTCCCCGAGGATGCTTCCTCCCAACAGACCGGTCAAACGATGGGCGATGGAGAGGCCCAATCCCGCCCCCTCAAAGCTGCGACTCGGGGAGCTGTCTACCTGGGTAAAGGGTTGAAACATCCGCTCGGAGAACGCCACGGGAAATCCAGGGCCGGTATCCTGTATCTCCAGGGTGACCTGGACCATCGAGGCGTTGGAAAGCGTCTCGGTCCGGCACAGAATGCTGATCTCGCCCTGCTGGGTAAACTTGAGCGCATTGTCCAGCAGGTTGTTGAGCACCTGGGCCAGACGCTCCCCGTCGGTAATCACCCACTCCGGCAGCAACGCAAAACCCTCGCGCCGCAGTGCCAGTCCCCGGGTCCGGGCCAGCGTGGCATAACGCCGTGCGATGCCGTCCACCAGGGCTTGCAGCGGACAGGGATTCTGTATTGGCGTCAAGGCGTTGGCCTCGATTTTCGAGAGATCCAGAATGTTGCGGATGATTCCCAACAGACTCTCGCCGCTGCTGATCATGGTCTGCACATAATTCTGTTGCACGGCATCCAGTTCCGTGTCCTGCAACAGATGACCCAACCCCATGATGGTGTGCATCGGGGTGCGGATCTCGTGACTCATCACGGCCAGAAATTCGCTCTTGGCGCGATTGGCCTTTTCCGCCGCTTCCTTGGCTGCCCGCAAGGCAACCTCCATCTGCTTGCGCTCCGTGATGTCGCGAAACACCCCCTGAAATACCAGACGGCCTTCCAGACGATGCACCGTGGCATTGGCATCCACCGGCACGATGCGTCCATCATGAGATTGCAAGGCCAATTCCATGCTTTGGCTGGCCTCGTTGGTGTACCACTCCTTGCGCGGCTCGTAAAACTCCTGAACCTTGCTCTTCATGTCTGCGGGATGCAGTTGGGAGGATTGCAGTCCACGAAGCTCCTCCAGGGATCGTCCGACCCATCGGCAGGCGGTGCCATTGGCGCTGAGGATGGTGTCCGTGACCAGGTCGGTGAGCACAATGGCATCCGGGGCCGATTCGAACAGCATCCGATACCGTTCCTCGCTCTCTCGCAAGGCTGATTCCGCCCGTTTGCGATCGGTGATGTCCTGGATCTGGGAGACAAATTGAATCGGCTGACCATCCTTGTCGCGCAGTAACGAGCAGCTCAACAGGATCCAAACCGTATGCCCATCCTTGTGCAGATAGCGCTTTTCCAACTGATAGGTGGATCTCTGGCCGGCGATCGTCTCGTTGACCAGATTCAGATCCGCCTCCAGATCCTCGGGATGGGTGATCCCCTGGAATCGCATCCCCAGCAGTTCCGATTCACTGTATCCGACAATCGCGCATAACGCCTGGTTCACCTTGACAAAGGTGCCGTTCGTGGCGACCAGGGCCATGCCATGCGCCGCCGTTTCGAAGGCGCCACGAAAGCGCTTTTCGCTGAGGGCCAGATGCTCCTCGGCCTGCTTGCGCGCCGTAATATCGTGCAACGAAAGAACGGCGCCCAATTGTTCGCCTTGGGCATCGCGCATCGCCCGTGCCGTCACGATCAAGGCGTGGTGTCGTTCTCCGCGCGGGGACACCAGTCCCAACTCCTCATTGAATACCGGATCACCACGCAAGGCGCGGGTCAGGGGTTCCTGTTCCGGAGTCAGTGGCGTCACCCCGTCCGACAGTCGGTAAGGTGCCTCGCCAACCCAGGGATCTCCGGACAGCACATCATCCCCCATGCCGAAGAAATCCCGATAGGCCCGATTGCATACCGTCATCCGACCCTGACTGTCGCAGGCCGCCACCCCATCCTGAATGTTCTCCAGGACCGTGGCCAAAAAGAGTTTCTGTTGCGCCAGATCCTCCCGGGCGATCTTCTCGGGCGTGATGTCTTCCACGACCGCGATATGATGTTCCGGTTCATCGTTTCCGCTCCAGGTGGGGGATACCGTCAGTCGAACCCACACGAGGGCTCCGCTCTTATGCAGGTGGCGATTCTCAACCGTAAAATTGCGGATCGCGCCGCCCATCAGCAGTCGCATGTTGGCCTGATCTTCTGCCAGGTCGTCCGGATGGGTGATCTCCTGAAATTCCCGTGTCAGCATCTCCTTGACCGAATAGCCGAGCATTTCGGCATAACGGAGATTCAGACGGGAGAAGCGACCTGTCGGTGAGTGGATCAGCGCCACGCCGACCGCAGCCTGCTCGAAGATGGTGCGAAACAGCTTTTCGCTGTTCTCCAGGTCGGTGCGCAGCCGTGCTTCGCGATGGATTCCCGCATCCGCCCGTTCCAGGATGCGGTTCATCCATTGAGAGAGAAAGCCGATCTCATCCGCTTCATGCCCCTTTTCCACCTGCAGACGCATCCCCGTGCCAGGGACGATCTCCCGCATTTTTTCGGCCAGTCGGATGACCGGTTTTCCCAGGTGTTGACGGATCAGCCATGCCAGAATCAGCGTGGCAAGCAGATTTTGACCGATGGAGAGCAGGGCCTGCACGAGCGAGGTGCGCACCGCGATCGCGTCCATCTCCTCGGCGTTGACCACCAGCACCAGCGTGCCGATGACATCCGTGCCATTCACCGGCGAGTAGAGCGGAAATGGTCTGCCGCGGGAGAAATCGACCCTGAAACGTCGGCTCTGTTCCACGCGGAAGCCATCGATGCCATCGATGCGCACCCCGACAAACAGGGAGTGGGCCATCAAACCATCCACCAACTCCTTGGCGATCGTTTCGTTGCGGGCGAATACGCCGACTTCGGTCTGGGATTTGAGGGTGAGAAACAGACGTTCCTGAAAGCGTTCGCCTTCAGCGATCTCGCGGTGGTAGGTGAAGGAGTAGGTGACGATGCTCACCACCAGAGAAAAAATCAGCATGCTCAGACCGATGATGGCGGTCAGCTTGCGATTCAGGCTCCGCGATGGGGTGACCATGGGAGTGATCCTTTATTCGTTCAGATCGAGCAATATACGCACCGAGTCATCCACAAATCCGGCATCCACATAGCCGATGGCCTCCCGGTTGTTGGCGACCGTTTTCATGACGCCACGACTGTCGGACATGAAGGTCGGCGGGTTGATTCGACCGCTGAACGTGAGACGGGCCCAGTAGCTGTTGACCTGATTCAAGGACATGCCGTTCACCATGCGGAAGAAGGTCTCCCGTGTCCGGCTGTCACGTGCCTGCTCGATGATCGTGGCACGTTGGCCATCGGGAAACGTGGCGCCACGTCCCAGGAAGAGATCGGAAAGCTGTGCGCGGTTCATGGCAGAAATCGCGTTCGAAGGATGGACCACAACAACGAGGTGGTCGGCCAGCGAAGCTTCGGAAACGAAGGCCACCATGCATACCAGGAGTGCAAGGATTGCCTTCATGATCAGAACACGAAATCCAGGGCCACGGAGATGCCCTGAACCGTCATGGGTTTGGAGCGGGCCAGGAGGGTCCCGGGGCGCATCAAATAGCCGTCGGGATGGATCCGGGTCGAATCCCATTGCCATTTCAAGGCAGCCCAGGGGTTGAAGTCGTAACGCAAGCCGAGTGTGTAGGTCTCCTGGTCGATGCGACTGGAGTTTATCGCCGTGATGGCGGCCTGTTGCAAGCCGTTGAGTCCGTCGGCCAGCGCGGCAGGCAGGCCATCGCCCCAATTGAAACTGGCGGAGTAGGGCGCATCGTGGGGACGTATGGCGCTGGCCATGGCATAGGGGGTCCAGTCGCCCAGGCGTCTGGCCACGGCCAGGTATCCCATGTCATGGTTGGTGGACATGTCGATGGCGGCGGATACCCGGCCCAGCTCGGCCTGCACCAGCCAGTCCTTGTTGTCGAAGACTACCCCCAGGGTGGAAAGCGTAATGTCCGATCCGCCAAAGCTCATGTTGCGTCGGTACTCCGCAGCCTGTGCCTCGACAGCCGGAAGACCGGCTCCGGCCAGTCCGTCCAGTGCGTCATGCAGTCCGGACAAAGGCTTGGCCTCGCGGTTCAGATGGAGTCCGGAGTGTCCCATCTTGATCTGCCAGGGGCCTTTCTCATACGCCAGAGTGGCGACGTACAACCGGTCGAGACTCAGAGCGTAGAGATCATCATCCATGGGAATGCCAATCCCTGTGGAACGACCGCCCTGAATTTTGAAGCGCCACCGTGATCCGTTGACGAGCAGCGCATGGGAGAGATCGGCGCCATCCAGGGAGTAGAGAGGAATCCACCCGTAGAATTCCACCGGAGGACGGATCCAGGGGTAGCCGTATCCCATGTTGCGCTGTTCAGAGATCAGAAACAGGTCGTATCCCACGCGACCCAGGCGTAGTTGCGTCTCTGGAAGGGGGGTCCAGGCCAACAGCGCCCAATCGACATAATAGCCGAAGTCGCGGGTGATTTGATCGCGCAGCACCACCTGGGACATCACCGACAGCTCAGGAGAGAGGCGCATGCTGGCCTGAAGTCCCAGTCGCGAATCGCGCAGCCAGGCATCGTTGTTCCACCAGGATTGGTCATCCGGGAGCGAATCTTTCGCGCGTTGATTGATGTCCCGCACAAAAGCCGATTGGGATTGATCGTCATGGAGCCAGCCGAGAGTGCCATAGCCATGGATCTCCGGCGTTCCAAGTTCCAGGGCCAGGGAAAGTCCGGGAAAACTCAGACAGGCCAGGATGCACCCGAGCATGGTGACAAGCAGGCTAAAACGCCTGACTGGATGCCAGGGCTGTCGGCTCATCCCATGTTGGATCGTGTTGCGCATGGCCTGTCGGGGTTTTGAAAAAGTGTGAGTCTGGTTATGGGTTTTGTCGCGTGCGAAGCCTTTGCCAGGGGCGTGTGGAACACAGTACGTCAGCAGTTTCGAAATGGCGTGGCCACGCCTCTTTTTTCGCTCACTTACGAACGTGTACGCCTTGCGGCTCGAAACGTCGCGTTGTCTGAAAGGCTGTTTGGCAATAGCCAAACAGCCGATGCGGGCCATGGATGGCCCGCTACAGAGCGATGCGATTCGGGCGCAAAGTTCGAAGAGACTTCGAATTTCGCGTTTTTGGTGATGCCATGGATGGCATCACCAAACGTCTTATGAAGGATCGAGGCCTTTCCATGTCACCTTGCCCACCCATGGATGCGTCGATGCGCGAAGATGGGTGCGACGCTGAGGTCATCGCGGACCGGTGCGGGCGATTTCGGGTACATGACCTCGTTGTTCGCACACGGTACCGGTCATCGCGGATCGCAAGGTGCATTTGCGGAGTAGTTTACGCCATGTTTTGCAAATTTGTATACAAGCTTTTTGGGGTATGATGCAAACGTGCCGCCCAGTTGCCAGGGATCGGAGCGGCTCCCCGTGCAAGGGGCGTCGCAATTCCATGGACATTGGATTCATTTTGAAAGAAAATAGAAGCTTCTGGACGGGCTGTATCTGGCCGGTCGTGGTGTTACGTTATCTTTCCAGTTGAGGTGTTTTGATGAATAAGCCGATTCTTTTGTGGAACGCTCGCGTGGCTGAGCAAGGTGGTGGGAAGGGACGCTTCTCCCGTTACCAGGCTGGTTTGCTCGCGGTTTTGCTGATCTCTCCCTGGCTGGGTACGCCGGCCTTTGCCGACAGCGATGCCATGTTGGACGAAGCCCGCAAGGTGGCCATGCAACTGCCCCCGAAATTGATGGCCACACTCCAGGATGAGATCGTCAAGTCTGGTCTGGTGGGTGCGATTCCGGTGTGCAAGGAGTCGACTCCGAAGATCGCTGGTGCGGTTTCCCAGGAGACCGGTTGGAAGATCAAGCGTGTCAGTTTGAAGACGCGCAACGAAACGCGCGCCACTCCAGACTCCTGGGAGAAGGCGGCTCTGGAGGAGTTCGACAAACGGGTCGCTGCCGGCGAACCCCCGGCCAAACTGGAGAAGGGCGAGAAGGTCGGCAACGAATACCGTTATGCCAAGGCGCTGCCGGTGCAACCCCTCTGTCTGGGGTGTCACGGCCAGGGTGAGGTGAGCCCGGAGGTCCAGGAGGTGTTGGGCAAGAACTATCTCAAAGACCAGGCGACCGGCTATGCCGAAGGCCAGATTCGCGGAGCCATCAGCATCCGCAAGGCCATGCCCTGAGCGCACGAC
Organism: Magnetococcales bacterium; assembly: GCA_015232705.1. GTDB lineage: Bacteria > Pseudomonadota > Magnetococcia > Magnetococcales > Magnetaquicoccaceae > Magnetaquiglobus. The sequence continues at coordinate 21,016 of JADFZD010000010.1, forward strand.
GGTCAGACCATCGGAGATCTCCGGCTCTCCGATGGTCTGGCGCAGCGGGGTCCAAACCTCACTTCGAATTGTAAATCGTCTCCGGATCCACTTCCGGCGCGCTGATGACCTGCCATTTGTCTGCCGAGGCCTCCAGGTAGAAACAGCTGCGCCTTCCGGTATGACAGGCCACCCCCACCTGATCCACCTGAATCAGCAACGTATCCTGATCGCAATCGGTGCGGATCGATCGGACCTTCTGGATATGGCCCGAGGTTTCGCCCTTTTTCCAGAACTTCTGCCGGCTGCGCGACCAGTAACAGGCGACCCCGGTTCTCAGGGTTTCTTGGAGGGAATCGCGATTCATCCAGGCCATCATCAACACCTCTCCGGTGTCGAACTGCTGGGTGATGGCCGGGATCAGTCCCTGGTCGTTGAATTTCAGAGCATCGAGATTTATTTGGGGTGCGTTCATGGGGACTCCTGCGGGAGGCGGACCTCCACGCCGTTCTGCCGAAGGTAATGTTTGACCTCCGGGATGGTGTGCTGACGAAAATGGAAGATGGAGGCCGCCAATACCGCATCGGCATGGCCGTCACGCAGCCCTTCCAGCATATGCTCCATGGTGCCGACACCTCCGGAAGCGATCACCGGAATGGTCACCGAGTCGGAGATGGCACGGGTGAGTTCGAGATCATAGCCATTTTTTGAACCATCCCGATCCATCGAGGTGAGGAGAATCTCTCCGGCGCCCAGCTCTTCCATGCGCATGGCCCAGCTGATGGCATCGAGTCCGGTGGGTTTGCGTCCGCCATGGGTGAAGATCTCCCAACGCACGGGACGGTTGCTGTCATCCCGTTGTACGCATTTGGCGTCGATGGCCACGACAATGCATTGCGAACCGAACTGATTGGCTGCCTCGCGCACGAATTCAGGCCGGAACACGGCTGCGGTGTTGATGCCAACCTTGTCGGCCCCGGCCTTGAGCAGTCGGCGGATATCCTCGTTGACCCGCACACCACCGCCCACGGTCAGGGGGATGAAGACCTGTTCGGCGGTACGTCGTACCACGTCGAGGATGGTGTCGCGGTTTTCGTGGGAGGCGGTGATGTCCAGAAAGGTCAGTTCATCGGCTCCCTCCTCGTCGTAGCGACGCGCCGCTTCGACCGGATCTCCGGCATCGATCAGATTGACGAACTGCACCCCCTTGACGACCCGACCCTCACGGACATCCAGACAGGGAATGATGCGTTTGGCAAGCATGTACGAAGTCTCCCCTTGTCACGCGGCGAAAGAGTCATCCAGCCAGCGGGCGGCGGCCTGGAAATCCAGGCGACCGTCGTAGATCGCCTTGCCGGTGATGATGCCGGAGATGCGCCCACCGTTGGCGAAGGGACCGGCGTTCTTTCGGGCGTTCATGATATCCCCCATCTCCGAGACGCCGCCGGAGAGGATCACCGGAATGGCGACCGCCTCGGCCAGGGCGCGGGTGGCGGGGATGTTGGGACCGCTCAGGGCGCCGTCGCGGGAGATGTCGGTGAAGATGATCTCCGCAACGCCGGCATCCTCGAACCGGCGCGCCAGATCGAGCGCGGTGATTTCGGTGGTGGCGGACCAGCCATCGACCGCCACCAGACCATCGCGGGCATCGATGCCGACCGAGATGTGTCCCGGATGGAGCCGGCAGGCGGTGCGCACCAGTTCGGGGTCGCGGCAGGCGATGGTGCCGAGGATGACGGTGCGGATACCGGCGTTCAGCCAGAGGTCGATGGTCTCCAGGCTGCGGATGCCTCCTCCGAGCTGTACCGGGATGTTCAGGGCCTCCAGAATGGCGGCTACGGCAGCGCCGTTGACCGGTTCTCCGGCAAAGGCGCCGTTGAGATCCACCACATGCAGCCGACGCGCCCCGAGGGATTGCCAGTGGCGCGCCATGGTCGCGGGGTTGTCGGAGTAGACGGTGACCTGCTCCATTTCTCCCTGGAACAGACGGACGCACTGACCATTCTTCAAGTCGATGGCGGGGATGAGGAGCATCTCAGGGTCTCCAGGCAACAAAGTTCTTGAGCAGTCGCAGACCGGCCTCCTGGCTTTTTTCCGGGTGGAATTGGGTGCCGAAGAGGTTGTCGCGGGAGATGGCTGCCGTAAAGCGCACGCCATGGTCGCACCAGGCGGACACATGGGCGGGGTTGTCCGCGACCCCGTGGTAGGAGTGGACGAAATAGAAATGGGTTTCGTCCGGTATGGCGTTCCAGAGGGGATGGGGGCCAGCCTGACGCACGCGGTTCCATCCCATGTGCGGGATTTTGAGTTTCTGGTGGACATCATGGGGATCGGGCATGTCGTTGGCAAAGCGGATAACCTTGCCAGGAATCCGATCCAGGCCCGGATGCACCCCGAACTCATGCCCCTCGCCAAAGAGGAGTTGCATGCCGACGCAGATCCCCAGAAAGGGTTTTCCGGACTGGATATGATCGAGGAGAGGGGGAATCAGACCGCTCTCATCCAGGTTGTGGAGGCAGTCGGCAAAGGCGCCGACGCCAGGAAGAACCAGATGTCCGGCGCGCCGGATATCCTCGGGAAGGCTGCTGACCCGAACCTCGCCGCCCGAGGTTTCGAGCGATTTGGCCACGGAGCGCAGGTTGCCGGAGCCGTAATCGATGATGGTGATCATGTGGGAATCCTGTTCCACAAATTTTTTGATTGGGGAGCCCCTCTTCGCCCCAACCATGAAAGGCGGTGCGCGACTTTGCCGTATCAGGCCGCAAGAGGGATGGGGCGCCCTAACCGCTGGTGCGTTGAATATCGGCGCCCAGGGCCTGAAGTTTCTCTTCGATGCGTTCGTAGCCGCGGTCGATGTGGTAGACGCGAGAAATGGTGGTGGCGCCTTGCGCCGCCAGACCCGCGAGTACCAGCGAGGCGGAGGCGCGCAGATCGGTGGCCATGACCGGCGCGCCGAGGAGATGCTCCACACCGTGCACTTCGGCGACGTTGCCATGCACGCGGATGTCGGCGCCCAGGCGTTGCAGCTCGGAAACGTGCATGAAACGGTTTTCGAAGACGGTTTCGGTGATCATGCTCACGCCCTGGGCCAGGCTGTCCATGACGAGCATCTGCGCCTGAAGATCGGTCGGGAAGCCGGGATAGGGACAGGTTTCCAGATTGACCGGTCGCAAGGGATCCGGCGCGGTGATGCGGATGCGTCCCGACGCGCTGGTATCGACGATGACACCGGCTTCGCGGAGTTTTTGGATCGGGGATTCAAGTGTTTCGGCATCGGCATCGGTCAAGGTGATGTCGCCATGGGTGACGGCGGCGGCAACCATGAAGGTGGCGGTTTCGATGCGATCCGGGATGATGCGGTGTTGCGTGCCATGCAGTTCCTCAACGCCATCGATGATGATGGTCGAAGTGCCGGCCCCCTGGATGCGCGCCCCCATTTTGTTCAGGAAGATGGCCAGATCGGTCACCTCGGGTTCGCGTGCGGCATTTTCGAGCACCGTGCGACCATCGGCGAGCGCGGCAGCCATCATGAGGTTTTCGGTGCCCGTTACCGTGACCGGATTGAGGTAGATGCGGGCGCCGTGCAACCGTTTGGCCTTGGCGCGGATATACCCTTCGTCGAGGGTGATGTCAGCGCCCATTTTGCGCAGGCCATCGATGTGCAGATTGACCGGACGGGAGCCGATGGCGCAACCGCCTGGCAGGGAGATCTCCGCCTTGCCGTGACGGGCGATGAGGGGGCCCATGACGAGGATCGAGGCGCGCATGGTGCGCACCAGATCGTAGGGGGCACGGAAGTTATTGACTTGGCCGTTGTCGATCTCCACCCCGAGTTTTTCGTCGATGGTGATTGCGGAACCGTGCTGGCCGAGAAGCTCCAGCATGGTGGTGACATCCTTCAAGTGCGGGATGTTGGAGAGGTGGACGCGCTCGCGGGTGAGCAGGGTGGCGGCCAGGGCGGGCAAGGTGGCATTTTTGGCCCCGCTGATGGGGATGGTCCCCCGCAGGGCCTGTCCGCCCCGAACGATGATCTTATCCATGGACACGCGCGATCGGTGATGGCAGTGAGGATGACGCCCTTAACTGTCGGTGACGGCCCGCTGAGCGACATGTCAACGCGCTCCGGGCCATATCATGGGCAACCAGAACAAACAGTATAACACCTTTGCAAGGTGGGTGTCATTGTCCCAGGTGCGGATCTGGGCGGGATGGGACGTTTTTTCCTGGTTTGGCGTGAGATTTTTCGTTGACCGGCAGCGGCGAATCATTATAACGTTTCGAAATAAAAAGATTATTTTTTATTGCTGGTGTCGTCAACCATGATGGAGAGGTCAAGGAGGCATGCTCATGAAGCGCGTATTGATTCCCCTGGCCGAGGGGTTTGAGGAGGTGGAGGCCGTCACATTGATCGATCTGCTGCGTCGTGCCGGGGTGACGGTGGTATCGGCAGGATTGCAGGATGGCCCGGTGACCGGAAGTCACGGCGTGACGCTGGTTCCGGACACCACTTTGGATGCGGTTCTGGATGGCTCGTTCGACATGATGGTTTTGCCGGGTGGATTGCCGGGCACGACGCACCTGGATGAGGATCCAAGGATCCATGCGATGCTCAAGCGCCTGGAGGGGGAGGGGCGCTATGTGGCGGCGATCTGTGCGGCGCCCTCGGTCCTGGCGCATGCGGGATTGCTGAGCGGTAAGCGGGCAACCAGTTATCCGACCTGCATGCCCGAGTCGTTGTTGCCGACCATGACCTATCTTGAGGAGGGGGTGGTGCGTGATGGACGGGTGATCACCTCGCGTGGTCCGGGAACGGCGATGGATTTTGCCCTGATCTTGTGCGAGCTTCTGACCTCGCGCGCGGTGCGCGACGAGGTGGAGGGGGACTTGATGCGTCCGTGAACCCCTTTGGATATGGGGTGAACCTGCGCGGTGACCAATCGATAGCCTCTGGCCGGGGAGGAGGCTCCCCGACCAGAGGTTTTGATCCTCCTCAACGACTTTAGGCATGTTTGAACGATATGTATATTAAATAATATTATAATATTGTCGTGGCATGCGCTTTTTTTGGAGAATTCACTTGATCTTCGAGGTTTTTTTGACAATATATGGCGCGAATCGTGCTAAATATTGTGAACCGATTCTTTTCTTTGGCAGGACCTGCCATGGACCTCCGAACCCTGGAACAGATCCTTGTGAAGCGCGGCTTTGTCAAAAGCCCGGAGTGCGACGATTGTCAGGATCATATCGAGGCCAACGGGCAGAAGTACCGTCCTGCGTTGCTGAATCTGTCCGGCATTCATCGGCGAGGGTAGTATGCATCTGGCCTTGGGCCGCATCATCCCATCCCGCAAGCTCATGCTCAAGCCATCCTCTCCATGACATGGCCGCACGAAGAGATCGAGGATGCAAAGAGCCGCGAAATTCTGCTTGACCGAATGCTGAATTTGTGCAACAATTCGAGTTTGTCAACCTTACTTGGCGGATCGTCTAACGGTAGGATAGAGGATTCTGACTCCTCCAGTCTAGGTTCGAATCCTAGTCCGCCAGCCAATTTGTTCATCCGTTCATACCTGTCCTGATCGTTTCCATCAAATGTCCGCATGGTGCGCGGGGAGGTGATGGGAGAGTTTCCCTGTCATGCGGGTATGTCACCTTGACGTCCTTCCGTAAATCACTCAGGAGCGATCCATGGGCGAACGCGTCACCAACCTCCTGCTCGAATGGATGGGGCAGCTGGACTATTTCGCCATTTTCGTCCTCATGGCCATGGAAAGCTCCATCTTCCCCGTCCCGTCCGAACTGGT
>JADFZD010000110.1 GCA_015232705.1 Magnetococcales bacterium
CGAAATGACACGCCAGATGGAGGACTGGGCGGAAACCGTCTCCGAGGGACCAGCCATCGAGGAGAAGTTGAAGGGCTTTCAACAGCAGAACACGGGCCCGGATGCCAAACTCATCGATCAGGCCCATGGGCACAAGGCGTTGCGGGATCGAGAGCAGAAGGCCGTTGCCAGTCTGGTGGCGGAATTCAACACCTTGGGATCCAAGTTCCAAAGTCATGTGGAGACGATGCTGCACCGCCTGAACGGGTATCTGGGAGCCGATATCGCGGCGGGTCCGAACCAGGATCTTTTTCAGAATGCAGCCGCCAAGGTACGGGAGTTTCAGGAGGAGTTCAACAAGGCGATCCCCTGGGTTCATGAGCATTGCCAGCAGACCCTGCAGACCCTGTTCGTGACGGCGCAGGATCTGAATCTGCGCCATGCCGGTCAAGAACAGGCCTATCGGGAGTTGATGGCCAAATCCCAGGAGGAGCAGAACCGCATCAGCGAACGGGTTTCCTTGCAGAAGCGGCATCTGGCGGTTTGTGATGCCCGACGCACCCTGGAGGAGATGAAACGGCAGCATGTCACCCAATATCGCCAGCACCAGGAGATGACTTCACAGCTTTCCAGCCTGCGGGATGAACGGTTCCTGCTCCGCAAGGCCATTGCCAACCATCTGACCCAGGCGTTGCACCCAACCATTCGCGTAACGGTGACTCAGGCGGGCAACCGACAGGCTTTTGCTGAGCTTCTGACCGAGGGGCTGAGGGGGTCTGGTCTCAAGTATGCCAGTCTGGTGGACAAGATCGTACAGAACCTGTCGCCCGAGGAGTTGGCCGTTTGCGTGCAGCGCCAGGACGCGACCCGGTTGGGAGAGATGGCTGGGATGGAGCAAAGCCGCGCGGCTGCGGTCATCGAGAAACTGTCGGCCCCGCAGACGATCGGCAGGCTGGAAACCGTCGAGATGGATGATCTGCCACGGATCGAACTGCTCGATGGACGGGATTACAAAGAGGCTGGAGCGCTGTCCACCGGGCAGCGGTGTACCACCATCCTGCCCATTCTGCTGCTGGAGAGCGAGCGTCCCCTGCTCATCGACCAGCCCGAGGACAATCTGGATAACGCCTTCATTTTCGAGACCATCGTCAAGAGCGTCAAGGCGGCCAAGGCGCATCGCCAGCTCATCTTCGTGACCCACAATCCCAACATTCCCGTTCTGGGCGAGGCCGACCGGGTGTTTGTACTCTCTTCGGACGGACGTCGGGGTGGCATCATCCAGCAAGGGACGGTGGATGATGTCAAGGGGCGGATCGAAACCCTGTTGGAGGGTGGGCGGGAGGCCTTTTTGCAACGCAAGGTACGGTACGGGCACTGACCATGGAAATCAAACCGGAGACAGGATTGACAGGATTGCTGGAAGCGTTCGATTCCAGCCACTGGCCCTTGGTGCGCGAGGCCGTGGAACAGACCGGCGGTGTGCTGCGACAGGTGGAGTTGGATGCCGCCACGCATGCCCGAATCGGCAGTGGCCTGATCCGATTGGTTGAGCACCCGAAGTGGGAGGTACGCAAGGCTTTGGCTCACGCAGCCTTGTATTTGCGGCATGAGACCTTTGACCGGATGCTGGCCGTTCTGGGCCAGGATAACCACGACCTGGTGCGCAATGCCGCCCGGCGCACCCTGTCGCGGCGTTCGGAGTTGTCCAGGACGGATCTGCTCAAGGAGCAGCACGGAGACTTGATGCTGAAGTGGTTGCAGGATCTGGAAGAGCGGCATGGAATGCAGGCGCGCAATGCGGTGCGGAAGGTTGCGGAGAAACTGCAGGCTCAGTTCATCAAGGAGTTGCATCATGAAATGATCAAGGTGATTTCTCCCTTGGATGCCTCACTGGAGCATATCGATGCCGCCATCCAGGGGCACCGGATCAATCGGGAGACGCTGGGTCGTCATGCCCGCAGGGCGAAGGAGCGGGTGAAATTTCTCGTTGCGGTATTGGATTCGCTGTACGCATTGACCAGGGAGCGGGATCTGGAATTCCAGACGGAGAGTCTGTTGTCGTTGATGGAGGAGGCTGTTCATCTGGTGCGTGATCGCAAACCGGAGAATGCCGGTCTGTACGCCGAGTTTCGGATCGATCCGGAGATCACGGTGGAAGTGAACCGGCACCTGCTGCTGCAGGCCTTGACCAACATCATCCAGAACAGCATGGAGGCCTATGCCGGGACGCAGAGGGCTGCGGAGATCGCGGTGGCCGCCATTGCATGCAACGGCGCCCGGATCCAGATGACGATCACCGACTACGGGTGCGGGATGTCCGAGGAGGCGGTCGGCGACGCCTTTCAGTTGTTTGCCACCAGCAAACCCCACGGCACCGGTTTCGGTCTGACCATGGCCAAGAAGATCATCGAGTCGGACCACGGCGGTTCGGTCTTGCTGGAAAGCGCCAAGGGACGCGGAACGAAGGTGATCATCACCCTGCCCAGGGAACAGGAGGAACGAGAATGGTGAACGAGGACAAAAGGCGGCACGTCGCCCTGGTGGTGGAGGATGATCAGGAGATTGCCGATGAATTGCAGGAACTGCTGCATTCTCTGGGGCATGACATGGTGAACGTGCCGTCCCAGGAAGAGGCGATGGAGTTGGTGAAGAGCAGGCCGTTCTGTTTCGTGTTTCTGGATCTCCAGATCAAGACCGGGCCGGAGTCCATCCGCCCCAGGGTGGAGGCGGGCAAGACCCTGCTGCGCATGATGCGGGAGCGTTTCCCGCTCCGGAATCAGGAGGATCAGCACCATCAGCAGATCCTGGTCATGAGCGGCCATGCCAAGGAGAGCAAGGATATCGTCGAATGTCTGCAAAACGGCGCGGATGATTTCATCCTGAAGCCGTTGAGCAACAATACGCCCCCATTGACCACGAAGATCGAGGATTGTTTGCGCAAGAGCAGCCGGCTCGATCATGCCAAGTGCATGCTGGTCACGGAGATGGCGCGTCAGAAAACGCTACCGCCTGGGGCATCATCCGATGCCACGGTATCCGGAGTGCTGTTGTCCATCACGGGAGAGATACAGGGAAAAAGATCAGGAATCATGATCGGAGACAGATCCTGTTTCATCCCGGACATCCAGTTGCAGTTGTTGCTGCGGCTTGCGCATGCGCGGGTACGCAATGGTAATGGATGGACGCACAAAATTGACCTGGGCGCCAAGGATGAAGAAGGCTTCAGGCTGATGTCCGATCTCAACGCCTCCATTCAGCCGTTTCTTCCTGAAGGGTTTACCTTCTATGACAATGACAAAAAGGGAAGTTATCGGATCAATCCCGGCATCAAGATCGGCAGGATCGACCATGGCCGGTTGGGTCAACATGCTCTCAAAGCGATCCGGGAGATCTCTTCGTTGATCCAGAATGCCCGGTGAGCCGTGGCTTGATGACTGATTGACCCAGGAGGGTGGGAGTGATCCCGCCCTCCTGGCCGCCCTCTTTCGAACACGTCACAATCTGCATGGAAGATAGCCACGCATCTCTCCTCCCTGCCCATCGGGTGTCATGATGCCCATGTTCACCAGCAGGGCCAACACCCGACCCGCGGCTCGGATGGAAATGCCGACCGAGTTTGCCATCTGCTGCCGGGTGACTTTGCCAGCCTGCGTTTCGGTTCGTACCGCCTGGATCTGACTGCCTGGCAAATCCTGTTGCACTCCCTCGGCATCGTCGGCGACGGTGAAACGGACCCGGCTCCCTTCGGCCAAGCGTTGAATTTTCCCCTGCGCCATCAATTTCTTGATATGATAATGCAGCGTGGATTTGAGGATGTGCAAGCCATGATGCAGTTGGGCAAGCGTCTGTTGCCCTCTCTCTTTCAACTCTGCCAACAGGCGCTCCTGGACCGGCAGGACAGGCGTTACCGTGATGGATGCGCCTTTGTCCGCCAGATGAGGCAGGATGTGCCTGGCTTTGATGCTCCTGGGCGCATCCACTGCCGCCGCCAGCACCACGTTGCGCAACTCGCGCACGTTCCCTGGCCAGGAATAGGCCAGCAGGAGTTCTTGAACCTCACGGCTCAACTCCTTGCCGGCAAACTCCGGACAGGAGTGCAGCATGACGCGGGCCAGAGCGATGACGTCCCGCTCCCGTTCCCGCAAGGGCGGCAAGTGAAGCGCATATCCCTGCAGACGAAACAACAGATCCTCGCGAAATTTTCCCTGGCTGACGAGTTTTGCCGGATTCCGATGGGTGGCGGCGACAATGCGGACATCCACCTTCCGAACGTCCCGTCCGCCCACTGGACGCACCTCTTTTTCCTGAAGAACCCGAAGAATCTTGGCCTGCAGTGGCAGAGGCATATCCCCGATCTCGTCCAGAAAAAGGGTTCCGCCGTCGGCCTGGACGAACAATCCGTCCCTGTCGCTGACCGCACCGCTGAAAGATCCCTTCTTGTAACCGAAAAGTTCCGCCTCGAGCAATTCCGCCGGGATGGCAGCGCAATTGACCGCCACATAGGGACGAGCGACCCTCTGGCTGCGGTCGTGGAGAAATCGGGCCAACAGTTCCTTGCCGGTCCCACTCTCTCCCGTGACCAGGACAGACAGCGATGTACGGGCGACTCTGTCTGCTTTTGACAGAATCTCTCGTATAATCTTGCTGTTGCCGATGATGGTAGAACCTGGGTGCGCCATGTCTGCCTCCTGAACATTGAACCTGCGCTCAAGAATACAGACTGTTTCAGGGGCCCGGCTTGCGCCCCGGTTGCGCCCCGGTTGCGCCCCGGTGGGCCCCGGTTGCGCCCCGGTTGCGCCCAGGTGACTTCAGTTGCACCCCAGATGGGCGGTTGGGTGACATTATAAATATGGTTTGGGACTTGAAATCCATGCACTTCAAAAAATTCATAACGTTGGATTGCTGGATTCGTAAGGTCTGCGAGTGAAATCCACATTGCTTCGTCAACTTCATTGGGGTCTTGACGGGGGACGGTTGGAGATGATTCGGAACATGTCAAAAGAGGGTCTGATATTCTGGCAACAAATGGGGCAATCCAAAACCCCGTTGTAAGAGTGGGGATTCCGGGGAGTTGGCCTAAGATTTCGACGCT
>JADFZD010000111.1 GCA_015232705.1 Magnetococcales bacterium
AGCCGATTGTTCCGAAAACCAACGAAAAAGAGGATTTCGGCCTCGGAACCCGCGATCTTTTGGATGATCTGGGACCGAAAAAATTCGCTCAGTGGATGCTGGAACAGAAACGCACCCTGATCACCGATACCACGATGCGCGATGCCCACCAGTCGCTGCTGGCCACGCGATTGCGCACCTTCGACCTCAAGGTGATTGCCCCGGCCTATGCCAAACTGCTCCCCAATCTCTTCTCCATGGAGTGCTGGGGTGGGGCGACCTTCGACGTGAGCATGCGTTTCTTGAAGGAGTGTCCCTGGGAACGCCTCATGCACCTGCGTGAGCAGATGCCCAACCTGCTTTTGCAGATGCTCCTGCGCTCCGCCAACGGCGTCGGCTACACCAACTATCCCGACAACGTGGTGAAATTCTTCATCAAACAGGCCGCCGGACGGGGCGTGGACGTTTTCAGGGTTTTCGACTCCCTCAACTGGGTGGAGAACATGCGCGTGGCCATGGATGCGGTAAGCGACGCCGAAAAACTCTGCGAGGCGGCGATCTGCTACACCGGCGACATCGATGATCCCAATCGCGCCAAATATTCGCTGAAATACTATGTGGACATGGCCAAGGAGTTGGAGAGCGCCGGCGCGCACATCCTGGGCATCAAGGACATGGCCGGCCTGCTCAAACCCAACGCCGCCCGCAAGCTGGTCAAGGCGCTCAAGGAAGAGATCGGCCTGCCCATCCACTTCCACACCCACGACACCAGCGGCATCTCCGGAGCCAGCATGCTGGCCGCCATCGACGCCGGCGTCGATGCCGTGGACGCGGCCATGGATGCCATGAGCGGCGCCACCTCGCAACCAAGTCTCGGCTCGATTGTCGAGGCGCTGCGCAATACCCCGCAAGATACCGGACTCGATATCGACGCCATCCGCGCCATCTCCACCTACTGGGAACAGGTACGCCGTCACTACGCCGCCTTCGAAACCCGGCAATATGTCGGGGCCTCGGAGGTCTATCTGCACGAAATGCCGGGTGGTCAGTTCACCAACCTGCGCCAGCAGGCCCGTTCGCTCGGCATCGACGCCCACTGGGACCAGGTGGCGCGCGCCTACGCCCAGGTCAACGCGATGTTTGGCGACATCCCCAAGGTCACTCCCAGCTCCAAGGTGGTGGGCGACATGGCCTTGATGATGGTCACCAGTCAACTCAGCCGCGCCGACGTGCTCGATCCGCACAAGGAGATCTCCTTTCCGGAATCGGTGGTGCAGTATTTCCGGGGGGATCTCGGCCAGCCGCCGGGTGGCTTTCCCGAGGCGTTGCAACGCAAGGTCCTGAAAAATCAAATCCCCTTGACCGAACGTCCAGGCGCGGTACTGCCGAATACCAATCTCGACGAGCAGCGTTCGGTGGTCTCACGTCTGACCGGAGGCATGGTCAGCGACGCGCAACTGGCTTCGTATCTGATGTATCCCCAAGTCTACAGTGAGTTCATGCGCCATTGTCAGACCTATGGCGATGTCAGCCGCCTTCCCACGACGGTCTTCTTCTACGGCATGGAGCCGGGCCAGGAGATCACCGTGGAACCGGAGCCGGGCAAGGCTCTGCTCATCCACTTCGTCACCACCTCGGAACCGGACCGCGACGGCATGGTGAAAGTGTTCTTCGAGGTGAACGGGCAACCTCGGTCGATCCTGATCCACAACCGCGCCCAGGGAGGCGGCAAACGGGCCGCACCCAAGGCACGCGACGGGGACGAGGCGCAGGTGGGCGCGCCGATTCCGGGTGCCGTCGGCGCGATCGCCGTGGCACGCGGTCAGAAAGTGGCACGGGGCGACCTGCTGCTCTCCCTGGAGGCGATGAAGATGGAGACCGCAGTCTGCGCCACCAAAGATGGCGTGGTCGCCGAGATCCACGTTCAGACCGGAGACCAGGTGGAGACCAAGGATCTGTTGATCACCCTGGGTTCGACCTGACCCGCACGCCGCCCGAATGGCCGGGGCGTTCTCGCACAGCCGGATCCGGATTGATCCGCCGGCTGTGCGAGGAACACTGGGCTCCGACTATTCCCACCTGTCAGACAGTAAACGCTAACGGACTTTGGTTGGAGCATTCCAGCCTTATTATTTATCACCACAGAATCAAATAACATCTTTAGATTGTATCGTAGTGGACGATTTTGTCTCGATAAGTTTTGTTAGCGTGCGCTAACAAGTGCGTAGAATCGTCGAAACCCAGTGCCGCGCCAGGCTTCCCCGGCTTTTTGTTGTTCCCGCACCAAAGCGACCAACCTCAAAACCCGCGCCATGATCCCCATCGGGCGTGGGAAAAGGATGTCCGAACCGCTGGGCCACGGTTGCGATAGCAGAGGAAAAGGGGTATTATTGACAAGTTAACCCCTCTTCTTTCTCGACGTTTCCAAGCAGGTATCATGGACAGCGAACAAGCGACCGTGGATCCCAACCTCTCCAAAAGGGTTCCCGTCAATCTCGAAGACGAAATGCGCCGTTCCTACCTCGATTACGCCATGAGCGTCATCGTGGGACGCGCCCTCCCCGACGTGCGCGACGGTCTCAAACCGGTCCATCGCCGCGTGCTCTTCGCCATGAGCGAACTGGGCAACGAATGGAACCGCGCCTACAAAAAATCGGCACGCGTGGTCGGTGATGTCATCGGCAAATACCATCCGCACGGCGACGTGGCGGTATACGACACCATCGTGCGCATGGCGCAAGAGTTCTCGATGCGCCATCCTCTGGTGGATGGCCAGGGAAACTTCGGCTCGGTGGATGGCGACTCCCCGGCGGCGATGCGTTACACCGAAGTGCGCATGACCCGTCTGGCCAGCGAACTGCTCGCCGACATCGACAAGGAGACGGTCGATTTCGGTCCCAACTACGATGGTTCGCTCACCGAACCTCGCATTCTGCCGTGCAAATTCCCCAATCTGCTGGTCAGCGGCTCCTCGGGCATCGCGGTGGGCATGGCCACCAACATCCCACCCCACAACCTCGGCGAGGTGGTGGATGCCACCTGCGCCCTGATCGACAACCCGGAACTCTCCAATCGTCACTTGATGCTCTTTGTGCCGGGTCCGGACTTTCCCACCGGCGGGGCGATCCATGGTCGGGCGGGAATCGTCAGTGCCTATGAGACCGGTCGCGGATCCATTGTGCTGCGCGCCAAGACCCACATCGAAACAAAAAAAGATGGTCGCGAGGCGATCATCATCGATGAACTGCCATTTCAGGTAAACAAGGCCAAACTGGTGGAGTTCATCGCCGATCTGGTACGCGAAAAGAAGATCGACGGCATCTCGGATCTGCGCGACGAATCCGATCGCCAGGGGATGCGGGTGGTGATCGAGACCAAACGCGACGCCAGTACCGAGGTGTTGCTCAATCAACTTTACAAGCACACCGCCATGCAGACGAGCTTTGGCGTGAACGCCGTGGCCCTGGTGCATGGTCAGCCGCAGACCTTGAGCTTGAAAAGCATCCTGGAGGAGTTCATCAACCATCGTCGCCAGGTGGTGACGCGACGCACGCTGTTCGATCTGGCCAAGGCTCAGGCGCGCGGTCACATCCTGGAAGGGCTCTCCGTGGCCCTGGCGAACATCGACCGCATCATCGAACTGATCCGCAACGCTCCCAGTCCCCAGTCCGCCAAAGAGCGTCTGGTGGCCGAAATCTGGGATCGCGGCCCGGTGGAAGCCATGCTGGCTCGGGCGCTGGATGAGGGCACACCGTCTTCACCGCAATTTGTGGAGGATGGCTATCGCCTCTCTGCGGATCAGGCGCAGGCGATCCTCGACATGCGTCTGCATCGCCTGACCGGCCTCGAACAGGACAAAATCCACCAGGAATTCCAAGAGACCCTGACCGAAATCGCCCGTCTGAATGCCATCCTGGCCACGGATCAGGCGCTGTTGAATGTCATCAAGGATGAACTCAAGCGCATCAAGGAGATGTTCGCCAATCCGCGCCGTACCGAGATTGTCGAGGATCTGGGTGAATTTTGCGCCGAGGATCTGATCCCGGAAGAGGAGATGGTGGTCACGGTGACGCATACCGGCTACGTGAAGCGCCAACCGTCGATCGATTATCGCAGCCAGCGACGCGGCGGCAAAGGCAAAAGCGCGACCGGCATCAAGGATGAGGATTTCATTTCGCAACTTTTTGTGGCCTCGACCCATGACCCGATTCTCTGTTTCACGGACAAGGGACGGGTGTTCCGCTTGAAGGTCTACGAACTGCCTCTGGCGAGTCGTGCGGCGCGCGGTCGTCCGATCATCAATTTATTGGCCCTGGAGGCTGGTGAAAAGCTGGCGCAGATCCTGCCCGCACCGGTGGCGCGCGATCAGTGGGACAACTGGCATCTCCTGTTCGCCACGGCCAAGGGTCTGATCAAGAAAACCGCGCTTTCGGCCTATGCCAACATCCGCGCTTCGGGCTTGCGGGCGGTGGATCTGCAAGAGGGGGATGATCTGGTCGGCGTGGCGCTGCTGCCGGTGTTGCAGGAGGATATCGAAGCCGAGGCCGTGGTGGATGCGAACGAAGGCGATGAGGAGGGTGCCACCCCCGTCGAGATCGAGCCTGCGTCGGAAGAGGAGAGCGACGAGGTGACCGAAGTGCGACCGGGACGCATTCTGCTCTATGCGAGTTCGGGCAAAGCAGCGCGCTTCCGCACCGGTCAGGTTCGGCTGATGGGACGGGTGGCGCGCGGGGTGCGGGGCATGCGTCTGCGCGGCGAGGATCGGGTGATCGCCTTGAATGTGCTCACCAACGAACCGGATTGTCAGATTTTGGCGATCACGGAGAACGGATTCGGGAAGCGCACCGAAGCCGAGAAGTTCCCGACCAAAGGTCGCGGATCGCAAGGGGTGATCGGCATGCTGATCGACGAGCGGAACGGTCCGGTGGTGGCGAGTCTGGTGGTCTCGCCGAACGATCAGATCATGGTGATTACCGATCAAGGCACCATTTTGCGCACCCCGGTGGAAAGCGTGCGCCAGACGGGTCGCAACGCCCGTGGAGTAAAAGTGTTGGATGTTTCGAGTTCCGGGGAGCGGGTGGTTTC
>JADFZD010000112.1 GCA_015232705.1 Magnetococcales bacterium
CAAGATCCGGCAATTGTGAATGATCCTAGATCCGGCAGTTGCGGGTGATTGCATGAGCTAACATATTGGTTCATATGGTGAATTGTAAGAAACTCTCTTCTTTTTCACCACTAAAAACGACACATTCCAAGCTGGGTGCGGTTTAAGTCTTGGAACGCCCGAAGGGGAGGTGCGCGGGGGGTGATGGGGATCACCTTTCGTCATGACACTTCGGCATGGCGCAACGCCCAGAAAAATCGGTAGAGCGGAGCCAGGGTGGCAAAATCCTCTTGCAATCTGGTGGCGAAGTCGGGTCCGAAGTGATCGGGGCCGACAGGCTCGCGACGCATGAAGTAGAGGGTTTTGCGTTGATACCAGGAGGCGAGATGCTCCGGGAGTTTCGGGTTGAGGGATTTTTTATAGGTGTCGCCAGCCAGGGTGAAACGGTTTTGTGTGTGTGCCGGGGCAATCGCCTCTGCGAAGGCGTCCGGGGTGTCGTCGATCATGGCGCGCAGGTTGTCCATGGTTGCGCGGGAGGCGGCGTAGAAACCCATGCCGTAATGACACTGCTCGATGCCCAGATCAAAGAAGAAGGCCGGGTTCTCCTGCCAGTTTTTGGCGGGACGCTTGAAGGAGAACCACAGGTTGGTGCGATAGGGGGATTTGTCGTGCGCGAAACGGGTATCTCGATGGATGCGGGCGATGGTCTTGCCAATCAGGGGACGGGTTTCGAGATCCGGATCGATGTCGAGCATGGCCGGACCCAGTTGACCGACCAGTTCGGCCATGGGGTTTAACACATGCCGGTCAAAGGCGTCCCGATGTTCGGTAAACCAGGTTTTGGTGTTGTTGGCGCGCAGATCGACGAGAAAGCGGAGGGTGTCAGGGGTAAAACCGGTGTTCACGGAACCGCCTCCTTCAACCATGCGCAAAAGAGAGTCAGAGGCAAGCCCAGGCCTTGATGACACGTTGTGTCAGCGGCGTTGATAGGGCGTTGTGACGCCTCTCCACGGCGCCTACGCACCTGAAGACGGCGTTGCTCGGGTCGTCATGTCTGAAGGCACGCGGCCTCCCTGTGTCAACAGGCCCTGACCTCTGGGATTTGTTGTTCAGAATTAAGGGCGTTATCACGCAATCAACGGTAATCCCGGTGGTGGTGGCGCTCGTGCATGGCCGGGCCGTCGCACGCCGCCTCGACGCGGCAGTGGTGACCTCCGGTCGACTGGCGGCAGCGGCGCGCCACGGCGTTCACGGCGGCATTCCTGCTGGGATACCCCTCGCTCCAGACCCAGGCGCCTCCATGTTTCGGCCAGCCGATCGCCGCGCAGGTGTTGTCAAAGCGTCCCACCACCCGGCAATGATGCCCGCAGGCATGCATCGCCTCACGATCTGCCTGACGTTGGCTCGGAAAATTGCTCACCATCGATTCACGTCGTCCACGCTCGTCGATGGCGATCGCTCCGGCAGCCAGAAGATCGCCCGAAATCAACAAAAGCAGCGGCAGAACAAAACGGCGAATGGTCAAGATGGACATTCCTAAAGACTCCTGATGGACAGAAATGATTCAGGAAACAGCCCTGCAAGTGCCGGATTTGGGATCATGCAGGGTGCGAAGATTATTCGTTGACCACGCTGATCGGGGTCAGAGCCGGAGTCAGAGGCTCCACCACCCGCGTAAGGGTGGACGAAGGCACCTCCGAAGCCATGGCCGGGGCATCCTCTTCCGACTCGCCGGGTTCGGGTTCCAGGGCTACGGGATGGCGTTCCTCCAGGGTATCCGGCTCGGCATTCGGCTCGGCAGTCTGCGCCGGTGGTTTGGCGGCAGCTGGCTTGCGGGCCGGACGGTTCGGGGTTTCCGCCGCACGCGCGGCAGGCGTGGGTTCGACACTCTTGGCCGGCCCGACACTCTTGACCGGATGACGCGCGGCGACAACCGGGGTGGACGGACAGGGCAGACGACCCTCCTTGCGGCAGTTGGCCGCACGGACCGTTTGACGCCAGTCGCCCAGGGATACGAAGCGGTAATTTTCACGCTCGGCTGCCGCCAGAACCAGCGGCAGGGCGCGCAGGGTGTTGATGTGCGGACTGTGGAACAACAGTACCGCGCCCGGATGGAACTGACGAATCACATTCTTGGCCATGGTCTCCGGGGCGATGCCGGTCCAGTCGCGTGAATCGATGGTCCAGAGCACGGTCTCCATGCCGTTCTCCTTGGCGGTATGCACCAGACGGTCGTTGAATTCGCCGTAAGGGGGACGAAAGAGCGTCGGGGAGACCCCAAGGCTGGTGAGCGCCTCCATGCCCTGGCGGAAGTCGGAAGTCTGATTCTCCTGGGAGAACCAGTTCACCCGCTGGTGACGAAAGGAGTGGTAGCCGATCTCATATTTGGAGGCATGCACCTCCTTGACCACCTCTGGGAACTGCTTGATCTTGCGTCCGATATAGAAGAAGGCTGCCGGAATATCGTGCTTTTTGAGCAACGCGGTGATCTCCAGATCCCGTTCGTCCGGACCGTCGTCGAAGGTGAGGGCCATGACCCGCTCTTCGGGGAGCGTCAGGGTATCGACGGACATCACCACCTCGCCGCCCGGATAGAGAAACCGGGGGGTAAAGGAGACGTTGGCGTGTTTTGGGGTTGTCTTGGGCGACTCCTCGCTCTTGCCGTAAGCCGGAAGGAGTGGGGATGCAAAGACAAACAAAAACCATATCAGCGCAAGGGGTTGCGCCAGGGTTTTGGAGTTGGGCATGGTGAAAACGCGAAAGACCTTGGTAAAGAGTCAGGAAAATGCCGAGTTGAGAAGACGACTCGAAGGAGCAAACATCATACCGACTGTGACTTCGGATGACAAGCGCTCCTGACTGGATGTGCGGAGCTGTTTTTTGGTGATTTTGAAAAAAAATGATTCGAGACGAATCGACGGCGCGTCAAATGCATTGGATATGGTTTCCAAGGAGATCCGACACATGGTAATCTAGAGTAGGGTGTGATTCTCGTGAGGTGTCGAACCCTGTCCGCCAATTCAATTTCGTGTTTCACATCATAGCCTTGAGCACAACAGGAATACCACGGTGAACTGTTCCCAATGCCAACTGGATAACCGTCAAGGTGTCAACTACTGCACCCGATGCGGCTTCCCCATGATCGCCGTCTGCCCCCAATGCCGCGCTCCACGCGCGCTGGAAGATCTCTATTGCGGCGAGTGCGGCTTCCGTCTGCCCGCTCCCTCGACCACGCGCGTCTTGACCCAGACTGTCACCACCTCTCACGGAGCGGCCTTGACGCCGACCCCCTCCCAGATACCTCAGGTGCCGTTGGAATCGGAACGCAAAAATGTCACGGTGCTCTTTGCCGACATTTCCGGATTCACCGCCATGAGCGAAAAAATGGATCCGGAAGAGGTCACCAACATCATGAACGGCTGCATGAAAATGCTTGCCGACATCGTACACCGCTACGAAGGATATGTGGATAAGTTCATCGGTGATTGCATCATGGCCATCTTCGGCGCACCGGTCACCCACGAAAACGATCCGGAACTCGCCTTGCGCGCCGCCCTCGACATGCAAAAAGAGATGGAGGAATACAACACCCGCCTCCAGGGACGCATCGAAAATCCCCTGACCCTCCATACCGGCATCAACTCCGGCATGGTGATCGCCGGCGGGGTCGGTTCCGACAAGAAAATGGAATACACCGTCATGGGCGACACCGTGAACCTCGCCGCCCGACTCGAATCCCTGGCCAAGAATGGACAAACCTTCGTCTCCGGCTACACCTACAACCTCACCCGCCAGCACTTCGAGTTCATTCGCCACGAGCCGATCAAGGTCAAGGGCAAAAAAGATCCGGTGGCCGTCTACGAGGTGGTCCGCGCCAAAAGCCGCCAGGAACAGAGCAACGATACCGGACAGACGGTTACCCCCTTTGTGGGGCGCGGTCGCGAAATGGAAACCTTGCGCGCCTGCATGGAACGCCATGCCAACGGTCAGGGCCTGGTCACCTTCCTGATCTCCCCGGCTGGGGTGGGCAAAAGCCGCATCCACCAGGAACTCAAAAAACAGTTTCTCAAGGGCGAACGCATCCAGGTGCTCGAAGGGATCTGTCGCTCCTTCAATCGCGATACCAGCTACGCCGTTTTCATCGAACTCTTCCGCCAGATCTTCGATATCGATTCCGAGGATCTCGAAGAGTCGATGACCCATAAACTGGTCACCAACCTGCCGCTGCTTCTCGGCATCAAATCCGAAACCCTCACCGATGAGGCGCGCCGCGCCATGGTCTTCATCGGCGCTGCCATGGGCTTGAAACTCGGCGCGGAGTTCGACGTGCCCCTGGATAAGATGAGCGCCCAGGAGATCAAATTGGGCATCTTCCGCTCGGTGGCCTGGTTTCTCCAGTCCTTGTCCGCGCGCAAACCGCTCATCCTCACCCTCGAAGATCTCCACCTGGCCGACGCCACCTCCGTGGAGTTGATCGCCTCCCTCTTCGAAATCGTCAAACAGACCCCGATCCTGATGCTGCTTCTGATGCGTCCGCAACCGGATCATGCCTCCAACAAACTCCCCCTGATCGCCGACAAGGAGCTCGATGACCTTTCCATCGAAATCCAGTTCAAACAACTCACACCCGCCGAGTGCGACGAGTTGACCCGGCGACTGCTCCACTCCGACGAGGTGCCTGAGTCGGTTCTTCATCTGATTCGCAACCGCGGCGATGGCAACCCGATGTTCATCGAAGAGATCGTCCGCAACCTGGTCGAAGAGGGGATCGTCGCACTGGTTCCCGGCGAACCGCCGCAGGTGATCAAGAATCTCGACGAGGTGACCATTCCCTCCTCGATCCAGGGGATGTTCATCGCCCGCATCGACAAACTGCCGGCAGATCTCAAGGAGGTCCTGCTTACCGCCGCCGTCATCGGTCCGGTGTTCCGGCTGGCCCTGCTCCAGCGCCTTTTCCACAACACCGATCTGGAACCGGGTCTGGCCAAACTGGTGGACATGGGACTGATCTTCGAATCCAAATCCTTCCCGGAGATCGAATACAGCTTCCGCAACATCATGATTCAAGAG
>JADFZD010000113.1 GCA_015232705.1 Magnetococcales bacterium
AGGGACAGGCGATCGGCTGTTGTGTTACCCTGCGCCGTGTGCGTATGTATGAGTTTCTGGATCGTTTGATCAATGTGCACATGGTCTGGCAGCAGGTGCCCCTCATCTATCCGGCTCTCCTTGTGTTGCGCCAGTTTTCTGAACACCTCCCCCAAGATTTGTCGCAACTGGACATACAAAGCCTTGCGGCGTCCCTTCGGAATAAACACAACATGGTATTTGCACTCCCATTTGGAGTGGTTTAGGCTCTCAGCTTGGTCCATCGGGATTCTCCTTTGTCGTGTGCTTGGCGGCTCACGCTCTGAAGTGTCCCGGTGGACTCCCGCAAATGTCAAACTTCTACTGTCACCCCGGCAGAGCCGGGGGATTACCCATTGTATTTAGGATGAATACAGTGGAAACAAAAGCCCATGGATGGTTCGACCAGCACCACAGCCGGATAATAACCGTGTCGCTTTTGGTATGCTTCAACTTGGTCGGTCAGATCTTGACCTTCGTTATCCGGTCAAAACGACAGATTCAGGGTCAGGAAAACCTCCCTGGCCGGATCGCGACCCTGGAACACAAACGGATCGGTCACCCAGTTGAAATGGGTGTCAAAGAGGTTATCCACCTTCAACTGCACCGAGCCTTTCTTGCCGGGAAATTCGTAACCCGCCTCCAAATCCGTGATCCAGATATTTTCCGTGGCGCGATTCGCGGTGAAATTCAACAGGCGATAGTTCTCTTTGGCCTTAGCCGACCAGCCACTCTCATGCACCCATTTCAGCCCCACCTCCGCCAGATGCTCATTCCGGTTCACGGTAGAGGAGCGCTCTGAGAACGGATCGCTCACCTGCTCAAAACGATAGCGGGCTGAAAGTCCCCATCCGGGGGTGAGCAACCGGTTGTGCTGCAACTCCAATCCGGCGATGCGACTGCCCCACACCACCCGGTTGCCAATGGCATCAATCTCCGGATACTCCCGATCGGCATGAAACATACTTGCTGACCAAAGCCCTTGATAGGTTTCATACTCCCACACCAACTCTGCCTCGTCCGTGGACGAACCCGCCATGCCATTGCGATGGACCGGTACGCCGGCAATATCCGCCGGATCCAATCGATCGCTGATGAAGGGCAGTAGCGAACGGAATCCTGCCAGACGCAGGGTGTGATGCTCTGCCGGCATCCAGATCAGCCCCAGACGCGGACTCCACTGGGTGTTCGTCCAGTTAGTATTGTTGATCACGCTGCCGGTGCGGATACGATCGAAATGAAGGTCCCCCTCCACGATCCACGAAGGAGAAAGGTGATAAATATCCTGAATGAAAAAGGTATCCATGGCACGTTTCTGATCCGCGCTCCTGCCAGGAAGCACAAAGGTCCCCAGGGGGGGGATGCGTACCTCTAGTTGAGTTTCGTTCTTAAAGTCATCTGAGCCGGAATAGTGGACCACGCCGGTCAATAGTTGGTTGTTGGATCGTTTGAGCAGGTACTCCCCTTGCAGTTGATAAAATTCGCTGGTCAAGCGGATCGCAGAGTTGGCATCGATTGTCGACCCGGCAAGAATCTGGTTTGCTGTCGCGGCATCCAGATGGGAAAGCGTGCGCAGATCCAGTGGCGTGCGGATCTGGGCTGCGTGCAGCAAGAGATCCGATCCAGGGCCGAACTGATGGTGATACCCCCCTTCCAAACGATAAGCGGTGCTCTCGGTGGAGTCGCGCGGGGCTGTAGGAACATCGTACTCGTAGCGGCGGAAGGCCAGATCCTTCTGCCAAGCCTCGGTTTGTGAGGCTGCGAGCATTACGCCACTGTTTTCAGTCGGATCCCATTTCAGATATCCCAGGACGCTGCGGTCACGATCCGCGTGTCCTGCCCGCCACCCATCGGTATCGTTTTCGATGTACCCTGCCTGATAGGCCAGATTCTGTTGCGGGGCAGCTCCGGTTACGACGGTTGAGCGATTGAAGGTCTGATGATTGCCCACCGTGGCAGTCAGATCCAGATCCATCCCCGGTTTTTCGACGAACGAGGTGTAGTTGTTGAAACTGTTGAATGTATTACGGTTGGCCGGTTGCAGCAGCCGGGCTAGCAGGTTTTCGGTATTGCGTGCCCAAGAACGTCCCTCCTCTTGCGCCAGGGATCCGGCGTAAAAGAGATGCCCGGCGGAGTTGGTGTAGTCCTGCCGAATCGATGCCGCCGCCTTGTTCTTGGCCCAGACAGGCAGTTCAAGCTGGTTGAAGAGTTTCGAAAGATCGACATTCTTGACCGCCAGATCACCATCCAACAAAAACCTCGACCGGAAGACCGCCCGGCTGTCGTTCAAAGCGATGGCGGTATGCAGAGCATGAATCGCCTGGGTCGGTTGGTTGAGATCCCGTAGAATCAAAGCTTCATACAGGTGCGGAGTCGGATCGTTTTCATCAAGACTCTTGGCGATTTTCAGAATGTCGAGCGCCTTGGTGTGCCGCTTGGCCTCGTAAAGCATCTTGGCCCAATAGCTGCGAAACAGAGAGCGCTGCGGATCGAGCAGCACGGCGGTGGTGATCTCCTCGAAGGCGCTGGCGCTCTCACCAAGACGCATTAGTGTCAGACCCAATCCCAAATGCGGCTCAGCCAACGAAGAATCCAACCGCACCGCCTCCCGGAACTGATTCAACGCTTCGTTGTCCTTGCGCTGAGCAAACAAAATGAAGCCGCGTAAATTGCGCACCTCGGCATGTTCTGGTGACCTCTGGACCGCCTGATCGATGGTGTGCAGTGCCTGTTTCGTGCGCCCGGAGCCAAACTCCAGCCGCGCCAGCACCAGCAGGGCGGTGACATTATCTGGATCGAGCGCCAACGCCCTACGGATCGATTCCTCGGCCTTCACAAGCTCAAACAGCGCCTGTTGCACATAAGCGTGCACAATCCAGGAGTTGACGGAATCGGCTCCAAGGTTTTGGAGTTGCTGGGCCGCCACGATCATTTCATGTTGTTGGCCCAATGCCAAAGCGGTCAGGGCTCGCAGCTGCCAAGCCATCACCTCGCTGGCCTTGTCTGTCTTGATCTCATTCAAGCTCTGATTCGCACGAACCAGGGCACCGGTCATCAAATCCAGCCACGCCTGTTGTATCGCGAAGTAGGCGTTGCCAGTGTGTGCCTGGCGTGCGGACTTCAGCAACGATGCGGCCTCAGGATAGCGTTTCAAGGCGATCAGGGCGCTGATCTGTCCTAATCGGCTCTCCGGATCGCGCTCCGGACTCCGACCAAAAATCGCCAACGCCTCGGAGGCTCTTCCTCTGGCAAGCTCGTTCCATCCTGGCCCGGAACGTTTGAGATCGCTCGGGGTAAAAATCGACGGCACCGTAACCACCCATTGTACTGCGTTATCCCAATTCACAGCGATCGGCTCGGATGGGGGCGCGACTTCGCGGATCTGCGCCTCCTGGCCACTGGTGATCAGCCGATCCCCATGCGAATTGGCAATCTTCGCATGCCCTTCCAGTGCCGCCACGTGCAGTATCCCGCTTTCATCGAACTGCAAAACCAACTCCGTGCCGCGCACACCGATTTCAGCCGCAGGGGTTTTGAAAATGATCGACACCTCCCGATTCTTGTTCAAAAACCACGCGCCACCCTTATTCAACGTGAATTCGGAGCGGATCGAATCCGGTATTTTCTGAGGGTCATCCAGCCTTTGCCAATAACTGCTGGGCGCCACCTCGCCGATAACGAACAGGGAGGTCTCTTTTAGTTTGATTAGACTCTCATCCACCATCAACAGGGAAGCCCAGCTCAAATCACCCGTGTGGATTTGATCGCCTGTATGGAGTTCCTGTCCGACTTTGGCCTTCTGCCAAGATCCTCCCTTGTCGGCAAGGATCAACACCTCTCCTTCCAGATTCACCACCCTGGCCTGGGTGGTGCTCGCATCCTTGGAAGGCGTGGTAGTGGCTGCCAGTACCCCTTCTGCTCCCATCAAGGAGCTGAGGAGTACGATCAGCAACCTGGCAGTGACAATCCATCGCGTTGAGTTGTTCATCGTCAATTCAACCTTAGCTCAAGGGGGGTCGTCGGGTTGGTCACGGCATGATTGCCCGAGCTCTCGGAATAACCCGATGTAGTGGTCCAGTCTCCCGAATGGATCTTGGTGGCACTGAAGACCTTGATCGTATAGGTCGAGTCCACCGTCAGTCCGTCCAGGGTGCAGATGCCACTACCCTGGTCGGTCACGCAACGATCTTTCTCCGTACCCTGGTCATAGGCCAGCACCAATGCCTTCCCAGCCACTGCGCTGTTCTTGTCGATCACCTTGATGGTGATTGCCCCGCTCGCTTTCGTCACCACCAGATTCACGCCTGAGAGATCGGCATCGCTTACCGCCACACTGCTGCTCCCCGAACCGTCTGGAGTCCATACATCGACCCGATAGGCGCTGTTCGGTAAACCCTTGACCATGAACTCGCCGTTCGCGTTGGTCACCGCACTGCCGCCCACACTCTCCGCATCCGACCAGACATTGACCAGCACACCAGACATGGCGGTTCCGGTGCCATTCGTCACGCTCCCCTTGATGGCGGATCCCTTCGAGAGCGTGACGTTCAGGCCGGTCGTATCCTGCGTCAAGGCCACGGTGCCCACGTTCTTCCAGCCAGTGCTCCAGGTCAATTGAGTGATCACGCCATTGGCAACCGTAACAATCCCCGTGTGTTGCGATGCGTAACCGGTAGAAGTGACCTCCACCGTATAGTTCCCACTTGGCAGACCCTCCAGCTTGAAGCTGCCATTGCCCGTCAACGTCGTCGCAGCACGCGCATTGTCCGACCATGCCTGAATCTTCACCACCTGATCCGCACTCAACCCGCCCACGGTGCCAGTAAGGGTGTAGAAAAAAGTGCTGGCTGCGCTCAAATCAAAATCGATTCCCGTGGTGGCGGTGACTCCCGAAACCGATACCGGGGTGCGCTCCGACCACGACGGCGTGACACCGCTCCGCGCAAAATATATTCCCTTGTTGCCGCGCCACAGGCTCACCGCATAATCATCCGCCGTCGGCACCCCCTTCAAAAGGTAACTGCTC
>JADFZD010000114.1 GCA_015232705.1 Magnetococcales bacterium
GGGTGATGTTTGGCTGGCCGAAACGGGCGATGAGTTCCTTGCCCGTGGCACCAATCAGTCCTTCGGGTTTGACCTGGGAGGGGTGGCTCGGGGGTGCGGGCTTGGGTGGGGGCGGATTCACGCTCCCTTTGATTTCCCGGGGTGTGTTTTTGGATTCCGGGGTTTTGGACTTGTCGGATTTGCCAGACTCCGGATCACTGCTTCCGGCGGCTGCCGTCTGAGTCGCATCCGGAGTTTGGGTGACGAGCGGCGAGTCGAGCGTGGCACAGCCTGACAGGAACAGAGCGGTGGCCAGGACCGTCTTGAAGTGATGCAATGCGTGTGTCATCCTTGTAAAATACCTTTTCGAAGCGTCCGGTCATCCATCCGCCAGGATGCGTTTTTCAAGCGCCTTGCGCACTTCAGTGGCCTTATCGGTGGGAACCTGACAGGTTCCAGCCGCTGCGTGTCCACCGCCGCCGTATTGCAGGCACAAGGAACCGATATGGGTGTTGGAGGTGCGGTTGAAGATCGATCTGCCCAGCGCGAAAACCGTGATTTTGCGGGTTTGGCCCCAAAGGATGTGCAGGGAGATGTTGCACTGGGGATAGAGGGCATAGATCATGAAGCGATTGCCGGGATAGATGATGTCATCATGTCGCAGGTCGAGCACAGCCAGGTTGTTATGGATTTTGGTGTGAGCCTGGATCTGGGTTTTGAAAAGCTCTTCCTGTTCGAAGTAGTAATCGACCCGTTCTTTGACATCCGGCAGTTCGAGCACCTCTTCGACGGTATGGCGGCGGCAGTATTCGATCAGATCCATCATCAGGTTGTAGTTGGAGATGCGGAACTCTTTGAAGCGTCCGAGACCGGTGCGCGGATCCATGATGAAGTTCAACAGCATCCAGCCTTTGGGGTAGAGAACGTCGTCTTCGTTGAACTGGCCGGAATCGGCCTTGTCAACGGCGTCGAGGATGTCGTCGCGTACATTGGGAAAAGCTGACTTGCCGCCGAAGTGTTCGTAGACCACGCGCGCCGCAGAGGGGGCGTCGGGATGGATGATGTAGTTGTCTAGCGGTTGATTGGCGACCCGTTCCATTTCGCTGGCATGGTGATCAAGCACCAGATGGGCTCCCGGCACATAGGGGAGATTGGTGATGATGTCCCGTTCGGTGATGGGAACTTTGCCATCCTGCATATCCTTGGGCTGGACGAAGAGGATGTCGTCGATGATATCCAGCTCGCGCAGGAGCATGGCGCTGACCAGACCATCGAAATCGCTGCGCGTGACGAGACGGTACTTTTGCTTTTGCGACATGGAAGCGTCTCCTTGAAAACTTGCATGATGGGGGGAGAACCCCCTCACCCCTTTTCTGCGGACCTCCCATTCCGGGAGTGCCAAGCTAAAACCAAAAGGGAACGGATCTCTCGTTCGCACCATTCAGTATAGGGGATTTTTTTTGCCGGTTCCATTGCTAAACCGCAGGGAACATCAGAATTCCTCGCAAGGGTGGTTTGCAGGCGGTTCGGGGATGGCCCGTTGGGGGTTGGGGACACCCCTTCCAAGCCACGATCGGACTGAGCAGGGTGACGGGCGGGGCGGGAACGCCTGGTTTGATGGCGGCGGATTAGGTGTCCGAGGGGGCTTTGGATGTCAGTATCTGATTGAGGAGATGTTTCCACTGGGGTTGAAGGCTCAATCGGGTCAGTCGCCGGTTGAGTGCAACCCTGGAAATTCCAAGCAGTAGAGCAGCCGTTCCTTGATTGCCGTCGGCGCGCTTCAGAGCCTCGCGAATGAGGATCGATTCGGCCTTGCGCAAAGGCGGGAAATGCTCCAACACACGCAACGAGTTCTCGCCGGAATCGGTATCGTCCGACAGGGGGCTCTCCTCATCGGACTGTTGCTTGTGAAACAGATCCCGGAAACTCTCCATGGAGAGAAAGGGGCCGGTGCGATGGACGGCCATGGCATTGAAAATCAAGGCGCGCAGTTCGCGCACATTGCCTGGAAAGGGATAATTTTCCAACAGATTGATCAGTTCCGAGGGAACGATGGGCACCTTTTTGTGCATGGAGGTGGCCGCCTCTTCCAGAAAATGCTGTACCAGAAGCGCAATATCCTCCTTGTGCTCGCGCAGGGGCGGAATGTGGATCTGATGCACCGATAACCGATAGTAGAGATCCGGACGGAAATGGTTGGCCTGCATCCGCTTGTCGAGGCGCTGGTTGGTGGCGCAGATGATCCGGACCCGGCTGTTCTTCGGTACGTCCGATCCGAGTTGGTAGTAGCGCTGCTCCTGGATCAGCCGGAGCAGTTTCACCTGAGAGGCCATGGAGAGATCACCGATCTCATCGAGGAACAGCGTGCCCTCCACGGCCTGGGCCACCAGACCCTCGCGGTTTTGATGCGCCCCGGTAAAGGCTCCCTTGCGATGACCGAACAGGGTATCCGAAAACAGGGTTTCATCCAGTCCTGCGACATTGAGTTGGACGAATCGGCCCGTCAATCCGCTCAAGTGGTGCAGAGCCACGGCAAACCGCTCCTTGCCGACGCCGGTTTCGCCCGAGATCAGAATCGGTTCAGGCGAGGGGGCCACGGCTTCGGCATATTGAAACAGTGCGCGGAACTTGCGACTCTGGGAGATGATTCCCGAAAAGGAGTGGGCATGCCGCAGATCATCGGAGATCAGGTAGTGCTTGAGGGTATCGACCTGATTCTTGAGGGAACGCACCTCCAGGGCATGGAGAATCGTGATTGAAAATCGTTTGTCGTCGATGGGCTTGACCAGATAGTCGAAGGCGCCTTCCTTCATGCTGTTCACCGCGATATCCACATCCTGGGCTGCGGTGATGATGATCACCGGCACATGGGGATATCCGCTCACCAGCAGGGGCAGCAGTTCGGTTCCGGAGATGTTGGGCATGAACAGATCCAGCACTACCACCCCGACCGGACTTTGACGCATCCGTTCCATCAGCGCCATGCCCCCCTGAAACAGTTCGATCTGATCGATACCCGCACCTTGCAGAACCGCTTCGGCGCTTTCGAGCACCGTGCTTTCGTCATCCACCAGCAGGACCGGAAGGGATATACCGCCACGTTTGTTCATGTTTCGGACCCCATCCCGGCAGCTTGGGCGAAAATCGGCAGCAGAAGCGAGACCTGTGTTCCGACACCAACCCGCGATTGAATGAGCATGCGTCCCTGATGATTGCGGATGATCGATTCGGAGATGGACAATCCGAGACCGGTTCCGCCATGCTGTCCCTTGCGGGTAAAGAAGGGATCGCGCACCCGCGTCAGATCATCCTCCCCGATGCCACTCCCTTCATCGGTGACGGTCAGGCGGAGCTGCCCCCATTCGGCATCCCGTCCTGCTCCGATGATCACCCGTCTGGAGCGATCCGGAAGCGATTCCAGCGCGTTGAGAATCAGATTGAGCAGCACCTGTTCCAGCAATTGCGGATTGCCGCGCACCGGAGGCAGATTTGCATCCAAGGTGACCTCGAAATGGTCGGTGTAGCGTTGAATCCGATCGTTGAGAATCTGTTGACAGGCTTCGATCAACGGCGGAATCCACACCTCGCCGTTCAGATTGCCCTGATCGCAGCGTCCCATGGATTTCAGATTCATGACGATCTGTCGAATGCGTTCACAATTTTCGATGATTCGGCGGATCATCTTTTCCGGGTGGGCATGCCAGCTCAGATAGGAGTGGTTGCCAAGCGAAAAATCGCCGTTATCCTGGCTGTATTCGTGCAGCACCTGGTTCACATCCTTCCAGACATCCAACAGATGTGACGCATTCATCAGAATGGAATGGTTCGGATTGTTGATTTCATGAGCCACGCTCATCGAAATCAAGCCGATCGATGCCAGATGGGCGCTGTTGAGGTGTTCCCGTTCCATGCGTTCGCGATAGAGAAAGGCCAGCTTTTCGCGGTGAACGTATGTGGCCAGAAGCAGCGTGAAAATGGTGCCGCCGACCAGCATAAACCAATGGCCTCCACGGAACGCCTCGGCGCTGCGGAACTCCTGGATGGGAATGCAGAACACCTTCCAAAGTCGATCGGCGATCGCAAGCTGTTGGACCCGTTGCTTCGGATGCAGCGAATTGGCGAGCGCCTCGCTGGTCATCGACGCATGGGAGAGATGTCGGCGACTCGATAAGCGGCTGGTATAGACCTCCAGATTTCCCTCTTGGGAGCGGGCAGACTCATCGTGGATCACCACATCGATGCCGCGAGGTTCGAGGAAACCCAAGGCCGAGGAGACCAGTTTATCGATTTCGACGATGGCCAGCACGAAACCGATCACCTCCGGAGCCGTTCCCGCTTCCTTGGCGAGGGCTTGCGGGGTGGCGTTGATGGGCAGCACCACGGGAAATCCATGCACCTCCCCCTCCTGGTTGAGCACGATGCGTTCTCCGGCCACTTCGCGTCCGGTCTGACGGGCTTTGCGAAACAGTTCACCGAATTCGGGATGATGGAACCAGTTTTCCAGAGAGGCATCCAGCGGCGGATCAGGCGTGTCGGATACCGATGGAACCGGCATCAGGTTTTCTCCATCGGTCGAAAGGGACAACAGATACAGGCGGTGCAGATAGGGAAAATTGGAGGTCAGATCGACCCGTGTGGTTTCGTGGTGGAGGCCATCCAGAGCGGCGGCGATCCGGATCAATGGGGCATAGGTCCTCAAGCCTTCGAACAGTCGGTGCAGCTCCATTTCCAATGCGCGCACCCGACTTTCGGCGACCCACTCGAACTCTTTGGAAAAATTGATCTCCAGAAGTTGTCTGACATTGAACGAAGCGGTCAGGGTGAGAAAGAGTCCAGCCAGGATTACGACCCAGGTTGCAACGAATACCCGACACCATGCCACCAATCGATTCACGCAGGAAGTCTCCCTTCTCGAACGGTTCCATTTTGGACAGGCCATATCTTTCAAGGTCAAGGAAGCGAGATAAACCCTTCCATGCTGCGGATGAGGCCAGAAATCCGCGAGCCTGCGATGCTTTTGCGTCACGCGATAAAACAAGGAG
>JADFZD010000115.1 GCA_015232705.1 Magnetococcales bacterium
CGATCCATCATGTCCTCCCCGAGCGAACAAAGGCGACGCCACGAACGGTTCACCTTTCACAACACCGTGACGTTAACCCTGAACGATGGGCGCAAAATCGAAGGAATCGCGGACAACATGGGCTTCGGCGGTGCCTCCATGCACATCGACGAATCCCTTCCCGAAGTCCCGGTCGGCAGCGAAGGACGGATTCGGGTGATCTTCTTCGGACGCCCCACCGATTATCCCTGCCAGGTGGTGAGCGTGAGCAAGGGCAAACTGGGCATCAAAATCCTGCGCGCCGATTATCAAGGTGCGCCCGAGGAGATCTTATCGATCAAGGAGTGAAACGTTGCGATTTCACACCTTGTAGTAGGATCGGTACCACGCCACAAAGCGCCGCACCCCTTCACGAACCGGAGTAGCCGGTCGGAAATCCACATCCCGCTCCAGATCCTCGACATCCGCCCATGTGGCCGGGACATCTCCCGGCTGCATCGGCAGAAGATTCTTTTGCGCCGTCATCCCCAAAGCTTCTTCCAGCGCGGAGATGTACGCCATCAACTCCACCGGCTGGTTGTTGCCGATGTTGTAAATCCGATACGGAGCCGAACTCGACGCCGGATCCGGATGCATGCCGGTCCAGGCAGGATCCGGGGTCGGGATGCGATCCAACACCTTCACGACACCGGCGACAATGTCGTCGATGTAGGTGAAATCGCGCCGCATACGCCCCTGATTGAAGACATCGATCGGCCTCCCCTCCAGCATCGCGCGGGTAAAGAGGAACAAGGCCATGTCCGGACGGCCCCAGGGTCCATACACCGTGAAAAATCGCAACCCGGTAACCGGCAACCTGAAAAGATGGGCATAGGTGTGCGCCATCAACTCATTGGCCTTCTTGGAGGCCGCGTACAAGGAGAGCGGATGATCCACGTTCTGATGCACGGAAAACGGCATGCTCTCGTTGGCTCCGTAGACCGAAGATGACGACGCAAAGACGAGATGCTTGACCCCGGAATGCCGGCACCCCTCAAGAATATGGGTGAATCCCACCAGGTTGGTCTCGACATACGACATGGGGTTGATCAGCGAATAGCGCACGCCGGCCTGGGCTGCCAGATTGACCACTCCGTCGAACCGCTCCCGTTCGAACAGGTTGCGCATGCCGGCTTGATCGGCCAGATCGAGTTTGACGAAGGTGAACCCAGGGTACGCCGTCAGGCGCGCCAGACGCGCCTCCTTCAACGTGACCTCATAGTAATCGTTGAGATTATCGAGTCCCACGACCTGATCACCCCGCTCCAGAAGGAGCAGCGACAGGTGAGAACCGATGAATCCCGCTGCACCTGTAACGAGAACCTTGCCCATCTGTTTTCCTTTCCGATAGACTCATCTTCAAAGAGGGAGTTTGATGATTCCTTCCATGGAGTCATCGACCACGCATGGATCGGAACGTTCGAACCAGGATTGCACAACTTTGCCGCGCAATCCGGCGGACCGACCATGGCCTCAACCGCCGATTGGCCAAGCCAATCGGCCACAACAGATCGAAACCCTTGTGGATACGATTATACCCGACTCTCAACCGGAATGATACCGTTCAACGACAATGCTTTCCATGGACACGGAAACCCAGGCGACACCGCGCGCGCCAATCTCAATCAGTGCGGTTTGCATCTACACGGATGGCGCGTGCAGTGGCAATCCAGGCCCAGGCGGCTGGGGCGCCCTGTTGCAATATGGGCCGCACGCCAAAAACATCCTTGGTTTCTCGCCACGAACCACCAACAATCGTATGGAAATCCTGGCAGCCATCCACGCTCTGGAGGCCCTCAACCGACCCTGCCAGGTGATCATCAACACCGATTCGAGTTACGTCAAGAACGGCATCACCCAGTGGTTGCCGGGCTGGAAGGCGCGTGGCTGGAAAAAAAGTGACGGCAAGCCGGTCCTCAATGTCGAGCTTTGGCAACGATTGGATGCCGTCTGTCAGAAGCACAAGGTGGAATGGCGCTGGGTCCGGGGCCATGCTGGCGTTCCCGGCAACGAAGCTGCCGATCAACTGGCCCGGGAGGCCATCGAATCCGGACGCGCCGGCGCCCTGGCGCCGGACCCGGCGGGATAGGAGAGTGCCACCCACATCAAGCAATTACGCTTTACCGGGTATTGAAGCAAGACACATTCAAGCACGAGGAGACATTCATGTTCGAAGATCAATTGCAAGCGGTCAATGAGTTATTGAAAATCAACAACAAGTTCCGTGAACTCTATGACCAGCACGAGTCACTGCGCAACGAAATCGACGAAACCCGTCATGTCCGCAATCCGTTTGACATCGAGCGTCTCAAGAAAGAGAAGCTGCGCATCAAGGACCTGATGGCCGTCATGTTGGCCGAACATACCGCCACAGACTGACCAAAACAGCAGAGCGCCGTATTCCAAGTCCTTATCCAAACCCGCGCCGGAATACACCGGCGCGGGGCCATGCATTCCAACGCCCTGCGTTCACCCGCCCCGTCTTACCCGATTCCTTTGAAAAATCGATTGTTTGACTTTTATGTCAACCGCTTCCGGCGGCTTGGGCATCGGCAACCAGTGGGTCGGAATCCATACCACCCCATCCATGATCATCCCACCCTGGGCATCGACCCGGACCAAGGCCAGATCATGACCATCGCTCACCAGCACCATCGTGTTGGCGCGTGGACGTCGCTCCTCCAGCAACCGCCAACCATGCCACATCTGGCGTGCCAGCATCAAATCGGAATCCTCATCCGGTTCGTCCAGCCAGTCTATGGCACCTCGCGCCTTGTTCAACAGGGATGTTCTCTGGGGTGATTCCATGCCATCCTCCTCCATAGTCATCGTAAGCACGCATCCTCCCGGATCCGTCCGTTGCGAAGGATTCCCTGAGCCAACAGATTGGTTCCCATGGTGAATTGCAAGAAGCCGAAGTTACCTTATGCGGCATGAGAATTGTTTGCAATTTCCAATATGGATCAACAGGTTGTCTCTGTATGGCCTTCACAGTTGCCGGATCCAGGATCGTGATCCACGCACAGGAAAAAACTCGAATTCTTGAGAAATTAATACGATAGCCTGGATTCGTCAAGCCGCGTCACCCGGATCCCATCATGAAGAGCACTTGCCAATCCGACCCGTTTTGACTTAAACCTAGACTTGGCGACCACGAAGGATTGCCTGAGCTAACATATTGGTTCATATGGTGAATTTTCGGGCACCGTCGTTACCTGATCGGTCATGAGGCTTTCTTCCGATTTGCCAGATGGATCAAGAGGTTGTCTCAGATGAGCATTCGCAGTCGCCGGATCTGAAAGTAATGGCCGCAAACGCCAAAACCCGCACCCGTGTGCGAATATCGCTCCCGAACCACCCTTGCGAATAAGTGAACCATCGTGACCGATCCCACCACGCCATCCACAACCGACCCCAATCCGCTCTGGAAACCCAAGGTCCACGGACGCAAACGGGGTTTCGTCACCCCGCGCGAAAAGATCTGGCTGGACGAGACCCTGCCGCTCTACCACCCTCCGCGCGCAACCAGCCGCACGGAACTGCTCGGCGCACTCGGAGCGGATCCCGAACGGGCACGACTGATCGTGGAGATCGGTTTTGGCAACGGACAGTTTCTCGGCCCTCTGGCTGCGCGTCATCCCGAGGACCGCTTCATCGGTATCGAGGTGTTCCAGGAGGGGTTGGCCGGGTTGATCCGCCGACTGCAACGCGACGCGATCACCAACACCCGCATCTTGCCGGACGATGCGCGACTGGCGTTGACCGACGCCTTTCCCGACCATGCAATCGATTGGGTGATCATCAACTTTCCCGATCCCTGGCCCAAAAAGCGCCATCACAAACGACGCATCGTCCAGTCGGAGCTATTGGATCGACTGGTCGAACGGATGCGTCCCGGCGGATTGCTCACCCTGGCCACGGATTGGGCCGAGTATGCCGAATGGATGTTCGAGGTGCTGGAGGCCCATCCAGGTTTCGTCAACCTGGCCGCTCCGGAGCGCTTCACCCCCCGTCCCGATTTCTGGATCGAGACCCGTTTCGAAGCCAAGGGGGTGGCCGCCGGTCGAACCATCCACCATCTGGCTTGGCGAAATCAGGGGGGCCAGGCAACCGGATAGCATTGCCCAGACCCACGGGAGGCCGTTCGCGGCAGATCCCATTCCAAAGTGTGTACAAAAGGTCGGATTTCGCGTTATGCTAGCAAATGCAGAAATATTAAAGAACCGAACCATCTTCCTTTGAGGCGCGGGCACTTCCACCTTTCTGTCCCGGAAACCCTGTCAGGTTTGAGACGCACCACACGAATCCCATGAAACGCAAGGCCTCCACGGGTGTCATCTTCACCGCCGTCTTTCTGGACCTGCTCGGCTTCGGCATGGTGCTGCCCCTGATGCCGCTCTACGCCGCAGATCCCCGTTTTGCCGCCTCACCCGCCGAAATCGGCTGGCTGATGGCGATCTACTCGATCATGCAGTTCCTGTGCGCTCCCTACTGGGGATGGCTCTCCGATCGCGTCGGACGTCGCCCGACGCTGATCATCGGTCTGCTCGGCTCGGCTCTTTCCTACCTGGCCTATGGTCTGGCCAGCACATTGTGGGTGCTCTTTGCCGCGCGCGCCGCAGCTGGCATGATGGGCGCCAACATCGCCGTGGCCCAGGCCGCCATGGCCGATCTCTCCCCCACGGAAGAGCGCTCCAAGGCCATGGGACTCATCGGCGCCGCTTTCGGCTTGGGGTTCATTCTCGGCCCGGCCTTTGGCGGCTGGCTGGCCGGCTTCGGCATCGAGGCCGCGCCTCTGGCCGCCGCCCTGGTGACCGGACTCAACGCCCTGGCCGCGCTGTTCTACCTGCCGGAGACCCGTCCCGCGCCGCCCCCGACCTCGGATGGCACCCCGACCGCCCAACCCCGACCAGCCCATCCGCTGCTCTCGTCCGCGCCCTGGAGCATGGCACGCGCTTTCCCCGGCGCCTGGATCTCCTGCCAGATCGTCGGCCTGTT
>JADFZD010000116.1 GCA_015232705.1 Magnetococcales bacterium
AAGGTCCCCGGCGGAGGTTCGGAGGCAGAGCCTCTGAGGTTTTGACTTTGTTTTTTGATATTTTCTACCCATTCCCTTCAATTTCTATTATCTTTACTTTTACACATATCTTTAGCGCCCTCTTCAAAAAAAGCGATTTTCACGTTTTTTGTGAAAATCGCTAGCGCGCAGCCTTGGAAGATGTGTCGCTTTGCGCCGTTGGCAAAA
Source organism: Magnetococcales bacterium (assembly GCA_015232705.1). Classification (GTDB taxonomy): domain Bacteria; phylum Pseudomonadota; class Magnetococcia; order Magnetococcales; family Magnetaquicoccaceae; genus Magnetaquiglobus. The sequence goes on from JADFZD010000116.1 coordinate 208, forward strand.
CGACACATCTTCGCCTTGCACCAAGCAAGCCACCGAAGGTGACGATCCCCCGCGTGAACCATGCGCCATGAATCGTTGCCCAAAAGCGGCAACGCTTCATGGCGCATATAAGGGTGCGCACTTGCGCGATTTTTTTTTGCAAAAAGCGCAAAAAATTCGCTTATCGTGAAAAACGCGCGGAAAGCAAAATCACAGTCAAAATCAAAAAATATTTCACCTCAAACCTCAGGGCTTCGCCCCGAACCCGACCATGGGCCATTGGCCCCTGGACCCCACCCATTTATGACCTCACCCCTTCCCACCTCCAGGAGACAAAGCCCCCTGAACCCCGTGCTCTTTTGGGACACTCCATGAGATTCCCTCCTCCAATCTGAGCACAGCCAACACTTCATTACCCTTCCCAAGATAATTCACCTCATCAAAACTGAACATGTTGGCCATGGCAATCCCACGCCCATGTGAATCGAATACCCGCGCCGGGTCAATTTTCATGAAGGCCTTTGCATCAAAACCCTCCCCCTGATCACAAATCATGAACTGAATCTCATGTTCTGTGCGCGTCAATTCAATCGTGGCAAAACGACCAGAATACTCGACAGACGCCAAACGCCTCTCCACCTCCTCGATCCACCCACCACGTTTGTGCAACGCGCTCTTCTCTTGATAGGTAATTCCCAAATTTCCATGCTCCACAGCATTGATCATCAACTCGGTCAAACCCAACACCCGCTTTTCCGACTGCGGACACGCCTTGGCCAATAACACCGCCAATGAGCGGGCCTCATCCAAAGTACGAAACCGAAACCGACCGCTCTCCATCAACCCAAAGGTGCTGGCAGTCCGATTGACCTCCTCACGCAAGGCCGAGTAGGTGGCATACTCCTGCAACGCTGCGGCAACCACGGCCAGTATCGCCGGTGGATCGACCGGCTTGGTGAGATAATAATAGGCCCCCAACCGCAACCCCTCGACAATATCCTCCTTGCCACACATGGCCGTCACAAATACCACCGGAATCGGTTTGGTGCGCGGATCCGCCTTGAGTCTGCGACACACCTCGTGACCACTCATTTCCGGCATCATGATATCCAGAAGGATCAGATCCGGATCGTGTCGAAGCGTCATTTCGAGAGCCATGGTCCCGTTCGTGGCAAAACGCACCACATAATCCCGACGCAGGATCTCATCCAAAACCTCGATGTTGATGGGTTCGTCATCCACCACGAGAATGACCGGTCGCTCACGATTCATGGACATGAGAGTCACCCTCCACAAGAGTCAATCCGAATGCCTGCGCCATGTTCACCAAAGGTACCCGCGCGGCGTCGAAATTCAATTGATTCACCAATTTTTCCAACTTCCTGAGGTCATCCTGAAACAGGGTACCAGTCAAAACCGCACGCATCTGCGGAAGCATCCGCTTGGCCGCCAGATCATGCTCGCCAAGATGACGCCACATCCTTTCAAGCAGGGGCATCACAACTGCCGGATCGGGGAGAATATTCCCAGCCGATTCGCTTCCGTCAATCGTCTCGACCCCCTTTTCAAGAAGAGCAATCGATTCCAGAACGGTTTGCATCTGCCAATCGAATCGATCGAGCAGGCTGGACAACTCCGCTTCGTTCCCCTGCTGGATCGCCTTGCGCATATCGTTGATCACCTGATGAAGATCACGCGCAGAGAGATTTCCCGCCATGCCGCCAAGCGCGTGAAGCAACGCGCGAACCTGCTGTAGATCCCCGTGATCCAAGGCCAGACGCAGCGCCTTGGCCGACTGACCATGACGGGCACCAAAATCGATCAACAACCGCGCAAACAAAGCACGATTTCCCGCCACACGGGCCAAGCCCTCCTCCACATCGATACCCGGCAAAAGAACAGGCCAGATAAACCCCGAGGCTGGACAACGCTCCACTCGCTCCGAAACGCGCCCATACGCCGCCACCTCGCTCAGACGAGGCTTGATCCAACGCACGAGACACCCCTTGAGCGCCGCGATTTCAATCGGCTTCACCAGATGGTCATCCATGCCCGCTTCCAGACTCCTCTCCCGATCCCCGGACATGGCATTGGCTGTCATGGCGACCACCGGCAGGGAGTGGCCAGACGGCAGACGACGAATGGCGCGCGTGGCCTGATAACCATCCATCACCGGCATCTGCACGTCCATAAAGATCATGGAAAACGGTGGATCCATGGCCTGGACCGCTTCGATGGCCGCCTGACCATCACCAACGATGGTCACCTGAACGCCGAAATGCTCCAGAATCTCACGCGCCACCTGCTGGTTGATGTCGTTATCCTCCACCACCAAAACCCGCGCGCCTTCCATGCGCTGCAACGCCTCCTCCAGACGCGCCTCATCTTCCCGGAGCGACACCTCAGCAGCGGATCCGGGTTGTTGGTCGTCCGAACGCTCCTCCAGACGCCAGAAGGCCGCTGTAAACGCAAAGGTACTTCCCTTGTCCGGAACACTCTCCACCCAGATACGCCCCCCCATCATGCGCACCAACTGACTACAGATGGCCAATCCCAGACCGGTTCCACCAAAGCGACGCGTGGTCGATGGATCCGCCTGGCTGAATGCCTGGAACAATCCCTCCTGCTGCTTGGCCGTCAGACCAATGCCGGTGTCGGAAACTTCAAAACAGTGCACCACAAAATGATCGGCAAGATAGTGCGGCGTCACCCGGATGGTGATCTCACCGGATTCGGTGAATTTGATGGCATTGGCAAGCAGATTGGTGAGCACCTGACCAAGCCGCAACGGATCGCCACGCAAACGGCATGGCAGATCATCGGGCACGCTCACATGCATGGAAAGACCCTTTTCGCGCGTCCGATGCTCCAGAAGATCGATGACGTTGCGCACGACCTCCATCAACTGAAACGGCACCGATTCGATGCTCATCTTGCCAGCTTCGATCTTGGAAAAATCCAAAATGTCGTCGATGATGTTCAGAAGAGAGTGTGAGGAGAAACGAATCTTGCGCAGATAGTCGCGCTGCTGATCCGAAAGCGTGGTCCGTTCCAGCAGATGACCCAACCCGAGGATCGCATGAAGCGGGGTGCGGATTTCATGACTCATGTTGGCCAGAAAGGCACTCTTGGCGCGTGTACCCTCCTCGGCATGACGCTTGGCTTCAGCCAACTGTTCATCCTGTTCGGCACGCACGATGATGCCGGCCAGGGTGCTGGTGACCGCCTTGAGAAAATTGGCCTCCTCGGTGGTCGGCGCATGGTTGTGGGCTACGTAGAGATTCAATACCCCCAGCAGACGATCTCCGGTCAGAATCGGCAGACAGTAGTGGCCATGCTCCTCGATGCCAGAGAAACGGATCTCGTGTCGCTCTTCCAGATGTCCAGAGAAAACCATCTGTTGCATCTGGGCCGCACGACCACAAAGACATTTCCCCAAAGGAACCCGAGCGCACAACGTCAACAACGGCTCGGAGAGTTGGTGATGCACGGCCATAACCAGTTCGTTGGTGGCATTGTCCAGAAGAAAAATCGAACCCCGAGGCTGGATGCCGAACCATGGGGTGGCGGTGATCAGAAACATCGCCTCCTCCAGATGTTCGATCAAGGTGAGCGGCTCCAGGGCATCGATCAACAGCCGGTTGGTAACGGCCCGGATCTGACCGAGAAGTTCCAACTCTTTGTTCTGTTTGGTGAGTTTGGCCGATTTCTGCAACAATTGACTCAACAACTCACTTTTATCCCGCGTCGCCTCCTCGGCATGCTTTTTTTCCTGCAACAACGCCTGACGACCGTATTCCAGCAGCATCTCCTGTCGGGTGCGGTAACGCGCAAACCAGACAAAACCCCAGATGCCCACGCCCCAAACCACCCCATGACCAAGCCCCTGCATCAAACGGGTGGCATGTCGTTGCTCGATCTGGGAAACCGCAGAGACCGTCAGGGAGATGGCACCCAAAATCGCGCCATCTCCCGCTTCACGCACCGCATGACAACTTTGGCACGATGGATCTCTGGCAAGCGATCGCACATATCGAAAAAGCGTGGGATTGGCAAGAAAACCGAATCGCTCCTCTTCGCTGCGCGAGAACTCCCGCAAGGCAGCCTGTTCCCACTCGTCCAGAGTATTGGAGGTACGCAGAGGCTTGAGCGACACAAATTGATAATGAACCGGCTGCCCGGATCCAGACAGGGTTTCGATCTGACGCAACACCCGCGAAGGATGCATCAAGACGAGCCGCGTCCCGTCGCCCGCCTGCAACTCCCGGATGGCGGGATTCAGATGGGGATCTGAAGAAAGACCACTCTCCCCACCAATCCGCAGATAGACCCCCCCCTGGCGTGAGAGCCACAGATGGGCGTTGATCCGCTCTTCGGCAAACAGTCGTGCGAAACGTAACAGATCCTCCTCCATGCGAGAACCGGCATCGCGGAAATTCCAAACCGTGGACACAGCAAGCAGCAACGTCCACAGGAGCGGTGCGATCAGAGAGAGAAGCTTGTCGCGCATGATTACAATTATAAAAGGATCCTCACATCACGTTTCACATAGCCCCAGCATAATTGGGTTACGATGCCATCGGCTCATAAAGGTGGCGTTGCCTTGATCGGCCTTTTCCTGGAGACCGCTTCGGCGCATTCTTGACAGGCAAAACGATCCCTCTTTCACCAAGGCCAGGGCGCGTTGATATATTGCGTCAGCGGCCTTGATACGGCGTTGCGACGCCCCTTCGCTGCTCACATACTACCGAGTGTATGCAGCCCTGATCGGGTCGTCGCGCCTTGTCTGAAGGCTCGCTGCCTTCAT
>JADFZD010000117.1 GCA_015232705.1 Magnetococcales bacterium
AAGCAGATGGACCCGTTCCGAGGGGTTGTCGGTGTGGTAGGCTACCAGAAGGATGGCCACGAAGGGTAGCAGGGCGCGGATTCGTTGTTCACGCCGGATGCGTCGCAATAGGATGCCGACCACGACCCCGAGGGCGACCAGCAGCATCCCAGAGATCACCAGGCCGGTTTCGCGTTTGCCGATCAGAAGAAATATCCCCTTGGTGACGAGCGGGGTCAAGGGCAGGGTAAGGTAGATGGTGAGCATGTAGGCCCCGACCACGGCCCAGCGCGGCCCCAGATAGTTGATCTGGAGCCGTTTGGGCAGGTCGATGAATTGGACCAGGTTGGCAAAGGGGTTTTTCATCGGCCACGCTCCGCGCTGCAAGTATGACGAGGAGCGGTGGCCGGATAAGATCCGCGGGGTGAGAAAAGAGGGTGGCCTGTTGACATGAAACCTTATCTTACCTCGCGGCGTGATGAGACTGAGGTTTATCCGTTACGGCGTTCGAACTCCCGCATGAAGGCGATGAGGGCGTCGATTCCCTCTTCCGGCATGGCGTTGTAGATCGAAGCACGCATGCCGCCTACCGAGCGATGCCCCTTGAGGGTGACCAGACCCGCCGACTTGGCCTGAGCCAGGAAGGTGTCGGTCAACTCCGGGTTGGCCAGGGTGAACGGCACGTTCATGCGCGAGCGGCTGGAGAGTTCCGTGGGGCAGAGGTAGAACGCCGAGCCATCGATGGCGGCGTACAGTTTTTCGGCCTTTTGGATGTTGCGCTGTTCCATGGCGTTCACGCCACCCTGCTCTTTCACCCACTCCAGCACCAGGCCAAGAATATAGATGGCATAGGTGGGCGGGGTATTGAGCATGGAGCCTTCTTTGGCGATGGCCTGATAATCGAGCATGGTCGGCAGATTCGCCTTGCGGCCCATGAGATCCTTGCGGATGATCACCACGGTGACGCCACTCGGGCCGAGATTCTTTTGCGCTCCAGCATAAATCATGCCGTACTTCGAGATATCCACGGGGCGCGACAGGATGTTGGAGGAGGCGTCGGCGATCAGCGGAACGTTCCCGGTATCCGGCAGATAGGGGTATTCGGTGCCGAAGATGGTGTTGTTGCTGGTGATGTGGGCATAGACGGCGTTGGGGTTCAAGGTCAATTCCGCCTGGGTGGGAATGCGGGTGTAATTGACGCTTTTGGTGGTGGCAGCGACGCGCACGTCGGCGCAGATTTTTTTGGCCTCGGAACAGGCCTTTTCGGCCCAGCTGCCGGTGAGCACGTAGTCCACCGACTGGGTGGCCGGATCGGTGATCAGGTTCATGGGGAGCATGGAAAACTGCAGTGAGGCGCCACCTTGCAGAAACAGCACGGCGTACTCCTCGGGAATTCCCATCAACTCGCGCAACAGAGATTCGGCATTGGCGATGATGGCCATGTAATCCTTGGAACGGTGACTCATTTCCATCACCGACATGCCGCTTCCTTTATAATCAAGCATCTCATCCCTGGCCCGTTCGAGGACGGCGACGGGGAGGACGGCGGGACCGGCGCTGAAGTTGTATACACGTTTCATGGGGCGCATCTCTCCTAAGATTGGGTTGGCCGTGCGGTATGGATCAGCTCTTGGCCTGACCGTTGCTTGGCATTATAGTGGACGGATTGGGACTCACTTTTTTGGTCCGTGTTTTGTATTCTTGCCGACAGGGTATTCCAGCGCGCGTCCAGAGGCAAGCATGCCTTTACCATGGGTCTCCCGAAGGGGGGCCAGGGAAGGCTGGAAAAGGAGATCCTCGCACCATCATCCCAGATCCGGAAGTTGCGCTTGATTGCATGAGCTAACATGTTGTTTCATATTGTGAATTTTAAGAAACCCGCAGATGCCGTGTTGCTGATGAGGTTGTCTTGAAATTTATCATACGGATCAAATAATTGTCTCATATGAGCGTGCGCAATTGCCGGATCCGGTGGGCCGACAAAGCCGAATGGATTGGTTTGTTTGGAACCTCATGCCCGCGCAAGCGGGAATCCAGAGGTTGGGTGACGGCATCTGGATACCCAACCTGCGCGGGCATGACGGCTGTCCAATGCGCGCTGTTTGCCCGATTGGGATCATGTACGTTATGCGAGTTTGCGCTTCACAGGAATGGATTCACAAAGGACGTTGACTGACATGCGCACCATTTTGGTTGTCGATGATGATCCATTGGCCCGATTGCATCTGGAGCGATTCCTGAAGCGCGAGGGGCATGCGGTGTTGATGGCGCGTGATGGTGAGCAAGGGTTGGAGATGTTTCGCGCCAAGCATCCGGATCTGGTGTTGATGGATGTGATGATGCCGAAGTTGAACGGCCACGAGGCGACCCGGAGGATCCGCGCCGAGACGGCCAACGACGATGTTCAGCCGCCGGTGATCTTTCTCACCGGGGTCGAGGATCAGGATCTTCTGGCCGAATGTCTGCATTGTGGCGGGGATGATTTTATTTCCAAGCCTTTCAACCATGTGATTCTCCAGGCGCGATTGAAGGCGTGGCTGCGGCGGGTGGAGTTGGCCGAAAAGGTGGCCATGGACCGCGATGCGATTGAGAACGTCATTCAGAAAATGCGCAAGGATGACCGGTTCGATCCCTATGCCATGCGGCTGCTGATGACGCCGGTGGACAAAACCACCGGGGATGTGGTGCTCTCGGCGCGGGACGATCGTGGGGTGCAGTATGTTCTTCTCGGGGATTTCACCGGGCATGGACTGGTGGCTGCGGTGTGTGGTCCGCTGGTGTCGGATATCTTTCACGACATGATGCCCAGGGGGTATACCTCCCGAGATATTTTAAGAAAAATCAATGAAAAGATCCATACGCGTTTGCCAGTGGACATGTTCCTGACCGCCAGTTTCGTGGCCCTGGATCGCGCGTCGGGACGCATGACGGTTTACAATGCCGGCATGCATCCGCTGTTTCTCTTTCGCGAGGGGCATGGGATCTGGGGGCCGTCGTCGCGACAGATGCCTCTGGGCATTGTTCGGGAGATCGCCATCGAGGATGCGGAGGTGGTGATGGAGGTGCGCAAAGGGGACCTGATCTACCTTTATTCCGATGGGGTGTTCGAAACCCAGTCTCCGGATGGTCTGTTTTTCGGCGGCGAGAATCTGAGTCGCGTTCTTTCCGGGATTGCGACCACGCAAGCCCCTCTGGAATCGATCCAGTTGGAGTTGGAACGGTTTCAGGGGGATCCCAATCTGCGGGATGACATCACCCTGGTCGAGTTGACGGTGTAGGCGTTGGATGGTCGCGCGCGTGGTCGCGCAGCATGGGGGAGAGGGGAGATCCCCCCGTTGTCCGCAAAGGGCAACGGGGGGCGCGGATCAAGGAGCGTCAACTGGCCTGTTCGGCAAGCTGTGGCGGTCGTCTGGGGAAGAAAAGAAACGTGGAGGCATGTTGCTGTCGATCATCATCTCGGGTGCGATAGGCAATGCCGCCAACCGGTTGTCCGTCCCACTCGTGTTTGACGACAACGGAGATGGCGCGATCCAGATCCTGGCGGGTGGCACAAAAGCCAAGTTCGATATCGACGAGGTGGGTGTCCGAGGTCCAGAAATAGATTCCGGACCCGCAAAACCAGTCATGCTTCCGTGTTGTGAACATGGTGTCCTCCTGACAGTAATGACCGCCGGTTTGATGAGGCTGTTTGGTTCTTTGCCAAGCAGCCGATGCGGACCAAGGGGTGGTCCGTCAGATTGCCACGCTACCAGACCAAAACACGTCTCGACAGGTGTCGATCCATGCTTTGGATTTCATGGATATAATGTCCAAGAGTTTCAAAAAAAATCTGCATTCGCGATGGGTACAGGCGCGACCCGAGGGGGAGCGAGTCCCAGCGGATCGCGCCACATGCGGACGATTCCGAAGATTCTCGTGAAACACCGGCGATGCGTTCCACGGTTGGAGGGGAGAGAGTCTCCTCCTCCAAGCTGCCTGGGAAGGGCGCGAGGGGATTGGCGGTCCCCAAGGAATCGTCCTGACGGCGCATGGCTACCGGGTGACCGGACTTGTGATGCGGGCCAGGGCAAAGCCGTATTCCACATCATGCCAATGCCATTCGGTATCTTGTAATGCAAAAGGCGTGCAATATATATCAGGTATTGATTATATAGAAAAACTTGCCCATTTTGCCGATTCAACCCCTCAGAACCATTGCTTGTCAGGTAGGCAAGGTCTGCCTATTGCAAAGGCAATGGTTTCTTCTTATGACCAATTTGCAGGCAACGCCTTCCGTTCCCGCGATCATGCATATCCTGCAACTTGCATTGCAAGTTTGATGGCAGGGAGGGGGGAGGGATTCTCCCAATATTTCTAGGATAGTTTGTGACATTTTTCGGGATTGTGGTATTTCGAACGTTGTCATAGAAAAAAATCTTGACATCACATCGATGAGTTTGCATTATGGTGGGCATTGTGGTAAGCCAAGGCTGTCATGATGATTCATGATGATTCCTTGGTAAAATTAATGCGTTAACCACAGATGACGATGCTGCTCCAATCCGAGGACGAATCGGATTGCTATTACATTTTTTTGAACTCTTTCAGAGGTTTACACACAAATGAGAAAACAGGGAGATCAATCCATGAATTTAAAGGGTAGCACTTTGCTGGCCATGGCCGGCGCATTGGCTCTGGTCGTCGGCACCGCCGCCTGCGGTGGTGGTGGTGGCGGTGGCGGTGGCAGTAGCACGACCAGTATCGCGTTGGGCGGTCTGGCCTCCGACGGTCTGCTCTCCGGCGCCACGGTCTCGGTCTATTCCCGCGATAGCGACACGGCTTGTATTACCGGGCCCACGGACACGAACGGCAAATACAATATCTCCGTACCCTCCACCTGCGCCACGCCGTTGCGCATCGAGGTGAGCGGCGGTAAGGACAAGACCACCAATAAGGACAACGACCTTACCCTGAAGTCCCTGGTGACCTCCA
>JADFZD010000118.1 GCA_015232705.1 Magnetococcales bacterium
GGATGATCCGGCGAAGATTCAGATGCAGCTCAAGGGGCGCGTCCAGGAGCTGTTTCCTGTGGCAAGCGGCGACTTCGAGGCCATGGCCGGACGTTTGCGTGAAAAAGGCTTCCGGATTCTCGCAAGCGAACTCGCCACCGATGTCACCGAACTGCGTTTCACCCTGAAACTGGAACGGGAGTCGCGTCCATGAAAGCCAAACAAATCGGTCTGTACGGCGTGGCCGCGCTCGGCGCGGGAATTCTGCTCACGCTGTTGATCTGGCTTCTGGCCCGTCCATCTGCACCCGTGCCAGCCTTTGTCATGCCCACCGCGGCCTCCCCGCAAACCCAGCCCCAGGCCATCGATCCGACCCTCGGCCAAATCATCCGGGCACGGCAATCCCAACTGTCGCAGCTGGGCACGCCGGTCGTTCGGGAGGTTACGCCCTTCCCGTTGACCATGCTTGGCCTTTCCGAAGCGACGAAAGCGGCCTCTCAGGACACGCCGTAACTTCCGGGAGCAAGTTTCCTGATCAGAATGGTGCAAGGGGAATTGAAACGGTGATGCGAGGTGTGTGGCAACGTTTGCTTCCGTGGCTGAAGTTCATCTTTTCAGCCGGCCTGATCGTATTGCTGTGGCATCAGGGCAAGCTTGATTTCACCGCCCTGGTACAATTCGCCGATGCCCCATGGACCATACTCTCCGTGGTGCTTTTCACGCTGTTGAGTTACGCGCTGATCTCCCTGCGATGGGTGATTCTGCTGCGTTCCCAGCAGATTCCTCTCTCCTTCTCTCTGGGACAACGCATCACCTTTCTGGGTATCTTCTGCAATCTGGTGCTGCCTGGTGGTGGCATGGCCGGTGACGCGGTACGCTTGGCTCACCTTGTGCGCGTGGCCCCGGAGCAGAAACTGGGGGCCTTCTCCACGCTGTTTGTGGATCGCCTGGTCGGACTCTATGCCATGATGGTCATCGCCCTGGTGGCCGTGGCATTCCAGCCGCAACTGGTGTTGGGGTCGGTCACACTGCGTTTCATGGTCCTCATGATGGGGCTGTTGGTGTTGGGATTGCCCCTTGGCGCGTTGTTGGTCTACCGTTTGGCCAAACATCTGAGCCGATCGTCGCGTTTTGACATCTTTTTGCGCTCGGGAGGTCTGGGAGGCCTGACAAGCCGACTCATCGAGATCGTGCGGCTTTATCGTTCCGCCCGCTGGCAGCTGTTTCAGGCGCTCTGCATCTCGCTCTTGGCTCATTCCTTGATGTTGTCCGTTCTCCTCCAGGTTGCGCTGGCCATGAATATCGGCCAACTTGCCCCTTTGGATTATCTTTTTGCCACCCCTTGGGCCTGGATTGCCAATTTCCTACCCTTGACGCCCGGCGGTATTGGTGTGGGTGAGGCGGCCTTTGATCAGGTGTGCCGCTGGATCGAGTCTTCCCCCTCTGGCGCCCCCTACGGCACCATTTTTTTGATGTATCGCATGTTGACCATTCTGGGAAGCTTTCCTGGTCTGATCCTGTTTTTCTTCTCATCCGAGGAGGTACGAGGTGCCATGCAGCAGGAGACCTCGACCAGGGTGGCGTGAGTGACGGGTTGGCCAGGCGCCTCAGCCGATCAAGCCGCATGCGGCGTATGCCGGCGGCGTAGCGCCTCGTGAATCACCCCTTCCATCCGATCGAGCATGATTTCCAGGGAGCAGCGGGCGCGAGCCACTTCCAGGGCTTTCGCACCCAGGGCGTCACGTCGGGCAGGATCCCCGAGCAGGGTGTCCATGGCCGCACTCAAGGCAGGCACGTCTCCCGGTGGTACCAGCAGACCACTTATCCCGTTTTCGATCATCTCCGGAATGCCGCCGACAGGTGTTGAAACAATCGCCCGAGCTGAAGCCATGGCCTGGATCAGCGCTTGAGGCACCCCTTCGTTGGCCAGGGAGGGCAGCACGAAGAGATCCAAGGCGCGCAGCCAGAGAGGAATGTTCTCCTGACGCCCGACCATGCGGATCCGTTCGGGAGGCAGGCGCAGGGCGGTGATGCGTTGTTTCAGGAAATCCTCGCGTGGACCATCGCCGATGATCACCAGCATGGCCTGAGGATGGTCGAGACGCGCAAAGGCGTCGATCAGGTCGTGATGTCCTTTCCAGCTGCGCAGCGTGGCGACGATGCCGATGATCGGGTGAACGCCAGGGAGTCCCAGGGCAGCGCGCGCGGATTGGGGATCACCTGGGGCGTAGCGTTCGAGATCGATGCCGGTGGGTATGGAGCGCACCTGATCGGCGGGAATGCCGTTGACCTGGATGAGTCGTTGGAGGATTCCTTCACCGGTGGTGACCACCATCTGACTGGCTGAACCGTAGATCCAGCGGTTGGCCGGATTGACTGGTACGGGCGCCGAGATGTGGCGCAGGCGGATCAGGGCTGGTCGCCGGTCCATGAATCGGGTCGCCAGGGCGGTCAGCCAGGAGTCGGTGGAGCTGTGGGTGATGATCACGTCGGGTTGCAGGGATTGGATCCGTTCCCGCAAGGTCAGCAGTCCGAAGAGATTTTTGTGGGCGATGGGCACGGATTCGACCGGCAGACCGCGTTTTTCGGCCTCCTGGAAGATGGTTGCTTCCCGAGGGGTCAGCAGGCGGACATCCAGGCCACGCTGAACCATGCCGAGCGCCTCGGTGAGGATGCGCAGCTCCTGTCCGCCCCAGCCCAGGGAGGATTCTGTGTGGAGGATTTTGAGCGGGGTGGTGTTCATGCGGACTTTCCGGGTGGATGATGGTACGTCGAAGAGCAGGCACCGGAGGGTCGAGTTCGTGGCACGCCCCGTCCTACCGGCATTCGATCTTGCCGTTGGGACGGGGGGTGGTCAAGTTTAAAAGTTACGGTAATGGATTTCTTCTGGGTTGCAACAAGCCATCAGGCCATCAGGTCTGGAGCCATGCATCGATTTGCGAGGGTGTGGGCACGCTTCCGGCATGGAGCAGTTTGCCATCCAGCACAACACCCGGGGTGGACATGACCCCATGGCCGAGGATGGTGGCCATATCGGTCACCTTTTCCAGGCAAACCGGCTGGTTGGTCCGATCGGCGCGCTCCTGGATGAGTTTTGCGGTGGTATCGCAATTCCGGCAACCGGGTCCCAACACCAAAAAATGTTTCATGAGAATACTCCTTAAGAAAAAATGGCGTTGAACAGGTAGCCCACCAGCACGAAGGCCACGAACAAATAACCAGCGAACAGGGCAATCAGGCCAAGCTTGATAACGCGACGCAGAATGATCATTTCCGGCAGGGAGATGGCGACCACGCTCATCATCAGGGCCAGCACTGTCCCGATGGGAACCCCTTTGGCCAGCAATGCTTCGCCGATGGGAATGACCCCGGTGGCATTCGAATACATGGGGATGCCTGCCAGTACGGCAATCGGCACCGCGAACGGGTTGTCCGGGCCGGCATGGGCGACAAAGAATGCGGTGGGCACAAAGCCGTGCAGAAAGGCGCCCACGCCGATGCCCAGAAAGATATATCCCCATATCCGCCCCACGATCTCTTTCACCTGCGAGGCGGCGAAATCCAACCGTCCCCTCCAGGAGAGATCCATGACCGGCAGCACGCCGCTGCCCATGCGGATTTTCCAGACATACTCTTCGACCAGATGTTCCAGGCGTCGGTGAGAGAATAACAGCCCGCCCACCATACCGACCACCATGCCGGTCAGCACGTAAGCCAGGGTGATTTTCCAACCCATGCTGGTAAGGAGGATCAGGACCGCCACCTCATTGATCATGGGCGATGTGATGAGAAAGGCCATGGTCACCCCCAGAGGGATGCCAGCCTCCAGAAAACCGATAAACAGCGGAACCGAGGAGCAGGAGCAGAAGGGGGTGACGGCCCCGAACAGCACGGCCAGGGCGTAGGAGGACCACGCAGAGCGACCGGTCAGGATCTGGCGTACCTTTTCCGGGGTCATGAGCGAGCGGAACAGGCCGAGCACAAAGACGATCACAACCAAAAGAAAGAAGATTTTGGTCGTATCTTCCACAAAGAAGTGCAACGCCTTGGCCGCATCCGCCTCTGGAGAGAGGCCCATGATCCCAAAAACCAACCAATCCGCCAACGTTGCAAACCATGCCATGGCACACCTTCCCTTGTTGTCCTTCATCCCGTTCGCAAATATCGGGGGGGTATCGGATCGTTCATCCACATCCGTGAAACGCGAGGTGTTGCACGCTTGAGAGGTTGTCTGACAATGGCCCAAAGAGCCTCCCAGGCAAAACATATGATTGTTTAAATATACACATTGACATACATATGGTCAAGCATATATTTTGATGGCAATCTGGATTTCAAGTCGCAGAACAAACTCAGGATCTTACGGGTCATCACACCAGAAACAAAGGAGAAAAGGGAATGGCAATTCGTGTGGGCATCAACGGTTTCGGACGCATGGGACGGCTTGGATTGCGTGCTGCCTGGGGTCGTCTGCCGGAATTGGAGTTCGTGCATGTCAATGAGATCCTCGGGGATGCGACCTGCGCGGCGCATCTGTTGAAATACGATTCCGTGCATGGCCGTTGGGAGCATGAGGTGCGTTCGGATGGGAACGGGATCGTGGTGGATGGCAAGCATTTGAGTTACTCCAACTCTCCCACCAACGGCGGGGTGGACTGGAAGGGGCTCGGCGTGGATCTGGTGTTGGAGTGTACCGGCAAGTTCAAGAGCATGCCCGCCTTGCAGCCCTATTTCGAGGGCGGGGTCAAAAAAGTGGTGGTCGCCTGTCCGGTCAAGGATCCGCAGGCCTTCAACGTGGTCGTGGGGGTCAACAACCATCTGTATGACCCGAACACACATGCTGTGGTGACTGCCGCCTCCTGTACCACCAACTGTCTGGCACCGGTGGTCAAGGTGATGCTGGAGAAGATCGGCATCGTGCGTGGTTCCATG
>JADFZD010000119.1 GCA_015232705.1 Magnetococcales bacterium
CGCCATGTCTGAAGGCTCGCGGCTTTCCTGTGTGAACACCTCCACAAGGACACAAGAAAAACCGCAGAGGCCAAAATCTTTCGCCCCTTGAGCCGGGGGCGGAAACCGCCCCCGAACCCCGGTACTGACTGGAACTCGGTTCGCGACTCGAACCTTACATCCCCATGTCACCCATGCCACCCATGCCACCACCACCCGGCATGGCCGGCGCGGCATCCTTCTTGGGCAGCTCGGCAACCATCGCCTCGGTGGTGATCATCAGACCCGCCACGGAAGCCGCCGCCTGCAACGCATGCCGGCTCACCTTGGTCGGATCGATCACGCCACGGGCCACCAGATCGGTGTACTCGTCCTTGGAAGCATCAAAACCGAACGACGGGCTGGCATTCTCCAGGATCTTGCTGACCACCACCGAACCCTCGGCTCCGGCGTTCTCGGCGATGATGCGCACCGGCTCTTCCAGAGCACGACGCACAATGGAGATACCCACCTTCTGATCGGCATTGGCCACCTGGAGATTCTCCAGCGCGACACGGGCGCGCAACAACGCCACGCCACCACCCGGAACGATCCCCTCCTCCACCGCGGCTCGGGTGGCATGCAACGCATCTTCGACCCGATCCTTGCGCTCCTTGACCTCGACCTCGGTCGCGCCACCCACCTTCAACACGGCCACGCCTCCGGCCAGCTTGGCCAACCGCTCCTGCAACTTTTCACGGTCGTAATCGGAGGTGGTATCCTCCATCTGCGCCTTGATCTGATTGACCCGCGCCTTGATGTCCATCGGGGAACCGACGCCATCGACGATGGTGGTGTCATCCTTGGTGATGATGATCGACTTGGCACTGCCCAGCATGTCCACAGTGACATTTTCGAGCTTCACGCCCACATCCTCGGAAGCCACGGTGCCGCCAGTCAGGATGGCGATATCCTCCAGCATCGCCTTGCGACGATCGCCGAAACCGGGAGCCTTGACCGCACACACCTTCAGGCCGCCACGCAGCTTGTTGACCACCAGGGTGGCCAGGGCCTCGCCCTCGACATCCTCGGCGATGATCAGCAGCGGACGGGAGGATTGTACCACGCCTTCGAGCACCGGCAGAATCTGCTGGAGATTGCTGACCTTCTTCTCGACCAGCAGGATGAAGGGATCTTCCATCTCCACCTGCATCTTTTCGGCGTTGGTGACGAAGTAAGGCGAGAGATAGCCACGATCGAACTGCATGCCCTCGACCACCTCCAGGGTGGTTTCGAGCATTTTATTCTCCTCGACCGTGATCACGCCCTGCTTGCCAACCTTGTCCATGGCCTCGGCGATCATCTTGCCGACCTCGACATCGTTGTTCGAGGAGATCGTGCCCACCTGGGCCACCTCTTCGGAGCTGGTGATCTCTTTGGAGACCTTCTTCAACGACTCGACCACGGCATCCACCGCCGCATCGATGCCGCGCTTGAGATCCATGGGGTTCATACCCGCCGCAACGGCCTTCATGCCCTCGCGGATCAGGCACTGAGCCAGGACGGTCGCCGTGGTGGTGCCGTCACCCGCCTCGTCCGAGGTCTTGGAGGCCACCTCCTTGAGCATCTGCGCGCCCATGTTCTCGAACTTGTCTTCCAGCTCGATCTCCTTGGCCACGCTCACGCCATCCTTGGTGACGCGCGGAGCGCCCCAGGACTTGTCCAACACCACATTGCGGCCCTTGGGGCCGAGGGTCACCTTGACCGCATTGGCCAGCACATTGACGCCGGAGAGCATCCTGGCGCGTGCGTTCTCACCGAATTTGACATCTTTAGCCGCCATCTTTCGTTACCTTCCCAATAATGTGTATGTGTCGTTGATGAAATCGCGGGTCATTCGATTCGGGATCCGTGTGCTGATCAACCGAGAACGCCCATGATGTCGGTTTCGCGCATGATGAGAAGCTCCGTGCCATCAAGCTTCACCTCGGTGCCGGCATACTTGGCGAACAGAACGATATCGCCCACCTTGACATCCATGGGGCGGATCGACCCGTTCTCCTGGATCGCGCCTTTGCCAACGGCCAGGACTTCACCCTGGATCGGCTTCTCTTTGGCGGTATCCGGGATGATGATGCCACCGGCGGTTTTTTTCTCCTCTTCGGTGCGCTTGACAACGACACGATCATGCAACGGACGCAATTTCGATTTCAGCATGCTGATTTCTCCACAAAGACGTTATGACGGTTATACGTTTGGTAAGTTTTCCACGAATGCCACGCGCATCGATCCACGAGACACGAGGCCGGGATAAAAACTGTCGCGGGAGGGTCCCGATTTGAGGTGATTTCAACGTTTCCCTCATCGAGATTCCGAGTGGATATGTAAGCATTCGTCCAGGGGCGTCAAGAGGGAAGGGTAAAAAAATCTTCACACCTTTGTCTGTTGACAGTGCGCCAATCTCCATGCTTAACCTGAAACACGCGGTCAAACACATTCCCAGCCTCAGGCCATCAGGAAACGACACATGGGACATCTGCAGATACGTCATGTCGATAATACGGTGATTGAACGGTTGATGCGCAGGGCCGATGCTCTGGGCATGCCGGTGGAAGATTATCTGCGACGGGTGCTGACCGAGGCGGCACAGGCAGAGGCCGACCCCTCGGAGGCAAGCGGATCCGCGCCAACCGGCGGGAGTGGGGAGTCCGGTCAGGCGGGGTGAACCGGCAGAAAAACCCGGTTGAGCTTGCCGCTGGCATACCCTTCAAGGTCCAGGGTGACGAACTGGAAGCCGCATGCGCGCACCCGTCGGGTCACCTCCCGACGCAGGGTGTCGTCGAGCAGGCGTGGGATATCCTCCGCCAGAAGTTCGATGCGCGCGGTCTCCCCCTGCTTGCGCACCCGCAGCGTGGCGAAACCCAAGGCCCGCAAGCCATTTTCAGCGGACTCGACCTTGCGCAGGGAGTCCGGAAGGATCGGCTCGCCGTAGGCGATGCGCGAAGAGAGGCAGGGCGAGGCCGGCTTGTCCCAGGTAGGAAGTCCGGCAGCACGCGACAAGGCCCGCACATCGGCCTTGGAGAGCCCGGCCTCCAGGAGCGGACTGCGCACCGCATGCTGCCGCCTGGCTTGCATGCCGGGACGGTAGTCGTTCAGATCGTCCAGGGTGCTGCCGTCGAGTATGTGGGAAAAGCCTTCGCGTGCGGCCAGTTCGGTCAAGCGTCCGAACAGGTCGTTCTTGCAATGGAAGCAGCGATCCGGGGCATTGCGGGTAAATGCCGCATCGTCCATCTCGCCGCTCTCGATCAGACGGTGGTGCCACATAAACCGCGCCACCAGTGCCAGCGCATCGTCGAGATCGCGCGCCGGCATGGTCGCAGAGCGCGCGGTCACCGCCAGATAGGGGATCCCCGCCTTGTGCACCGCCGCAACCAGACAGGCGCTGTCAACCCCTCCGGAAAAGGCCACCAGAACCGGTCCCAGTTGTTGCAGGTTCTCCTCCAGGCGTTGCCGACACGCCTCCAGCTCCCCTGGAACCTCCGTGGTATCGTCTTGCCGCATGCGCATGATCCCTGTCCCCGGCCAATCTTGCATGGCCACATGATTCTGAATGATCAAGAACGATAAACGCCCCAGAGGCGGTCTGCAATGGCCAAACCATGCCTGACGATTCCCGATACGATCCGGAACCGTCTCTGGTCAACGCCATAGATTGGACAGCGGTGACCATGCCCTATCACCCAAGAAATTCAAATGAGCATTTTTTCTATTGACAAGCTGCCGACGCAACCGTCATGCAAGTGCGACAAAAGGCGCAATTAAACGTTGGCCTGAGAAATGCATTAATCCATGGCAATCAACCACTCGAACCATGCGTCCAAAACGCATTATACATCGATACTTTTCCGTGATTTCAAGGAGACAACCCATGAACAAAACATGGCTGCCCGTCATGGGCGCATGTCTGATGATTGGCGCTGGATCCGCCCTGGCCGAGGAACGCATCGCGGCTCCCGGCAACGGCTCCCCGGCACCCGAGGCTGAACGCGCATCCAGTGGCATCAAGCTGGGATCCGCCTTCACGCTCAATCTCAACGCCACCGCCTTGAGCGACTATGTTTCGCGTGGCGTCTCCAACAACAAACACAACCCGGTCGTGCAGGGCACCGGCAAAATCACCCACGATCCCTCGGGCCTGTATGCCTCCCTGTTTGCCAGCAATGTGCGCTTCCTCATGCCCGCCGGCTTCGACAGCCCCTACATGGAACTCGATCCCGCCATCGGCTGGAGTCGCGAAATCGAGGGGATCAATATGGNTCTCGGCTTTGTCCACTACGCCTATCCGGGCGCAAAAGACTCCTTGAAACTCTACTACGACGAATACTACCTCGGCCTTGGCCACACCTTTGCCAACCAGTTGTCGCTCAATGGCAAATACGCCTATTCACCCAGCTTCGGCGGTTCTCTTCTGAGCAACTCCGCCTCCTATCTGGATCTCTCCGCCTCCTTTCCCCTGCCGGGCGAGATCCGCATCGCCGGTCACTATGGACGCTCCTGGGGGGAATACTTCGACAGCCCGGAGGGAGGATCGATTAAATTCTACAACGATTACACCCTCTCCCTCTCCAAGGAGGTGCTCGGGGTAAACGCCACCCTGGCCTGGAACACCAGCGATCACCGCGCCAAGGTCTGGCAGAGCGTCGATCCCAAACTGGCCCGCGATCAGATCGTGCTCGGCCTGAGCAAGGATTTCTGATCCAGCTTCTCCGACATCCCAACTCCAGGGCCGCGCCACCAGCTGGCCCTGGAGCCCCCTTTCCTCCCCCCTTTTTCCGCATCACGCGCCGCGCGCCACTTTCTGCCCCCCTTCCCTGCCACACAAATCCGGGTTACAATAAT
>JADFZD010000011.1 GCA_015232705.1 Magnetococcales bacterium
TAGCATATAAAGGCAACGAGCCTTCAGACAAGGCCCGACGACCTGAGCAGCGCAAGCATACAAAGAGAGTATGTGAGCCGCGAAGGGGCGTCGCAACGCCGTATCAAGGCCGCTGACGAAATATGTCTTTTCAGGCGACATGAGAAACTGCCCCCCTGACAACACGAAGAATTGACCCCTCCTCGGGGAAGGAGGAGAGATGACATTAACAAAAAATTCGGTTTCAATCCTTGGAAACGTTGACCAAGGAGGAAACCCAATGTTACCAGCAGATGATGTCCGCGAAATTCTGCGGCTGCGTCGACTTGGTTGAGGAAAGAGACGCATTGCCAAAAAAATTGGAGTCAGTCCGAATACGCTCAAGCGTTATGATGTCCTGGACGGTTAGGCACCCTACCGACAGCCTGTTCGATCCAAGAGTTTGGATGGTCTTGAAGAATGGATTGCCGGGAGTTTCCGGCAACATGCCGGGAATGCGGATATGGTGCGTCAGGAGTTGTGCAGCGCATTCATGGCATCACCTTGTCGTTACGGACGGTGAAGCGGACAGTGCTGGAGTATCGCCGTGAGATGGAGGCCGAAGCCAAGGCGACGGTACGGTTCGAAACACGGCCTGGTGCGCAATTGCAGATCGATTTTGGTTCCAAGATTGTTGAGATAGCCGGAGAGAAGACACGGGTGCATCTGTTTATGGCGACGCGTGGTCATTCGCGACGTAATTTTGTATCCGCCTTTCGAGATGAGCGTCAATCTTCCTGGATGGAGGGGCTGGAACGGGCGTTCCAACATTTTGGCGGCGTACCGGAGGAGGTGCTGCTGGACATCACAAAAGCCCTTGTGGAACATCACGACCAAAAACAGAGGATCGTGACATTTCATCTAAATTTACTGGCATTTGCCCGGCATTGGGGGTTTAGTCCTCGCGCCTGTGCGCCATACCGTGCCCGGACCAAGGGCAAGGACAAGAATGGCGTAGGCTATGCCAGGAAGAATGCCTTGGCTTGTCATGTATTTGCGAGTTGGGATGCGCTGGAAGCGCATCTGGAGTGGTGGATGTGCGAGGAAGCCGATGTACGTCTGCACGGCACGACCGGAGAACAGTTACTGGCACGTTTTGAACGTGACGAAACAACCTTCCTGCGTCCGCTCAACGGTCGTCCACCATTCCAGCAACTGAGGGAATTGCATCGCAAGGTGCACAACGATTGCTGTGTTGAGGTGGACACGAACCACTACAGCGTCCCCTGGAAGTTGATTGGCAACCATGTGCGGGTACGAATTGTCAACGGAAAGGTTCATGTCAGCAAGGCGGTCAAAGCGTAGCCTGCCATCCGGAATCTGGGTACAGAGGCAACGGATCATAAACAATCAACATTTGGAGGGGATCATTCGTCCGGTACGGAGAAAACGGTACGGTCGTCTTCCATGGTGGGAGGGAATTTTGCCTAACAGCCTGAATTGTTGCGCTCCCTGTCTGAATAAACGTTGGTGGCGGGAGGCGGATGGTGATGAACGATCCTATTGCGCGCTAACTGACCCGATTGAAGTTAACGGTGATTCGGGAGCAATTAAACAGCCTGTTGGATGAAGTTGCCCGCAGGGAGTTGACATTGCGTGATACCCTGGATTTTTTTTGTCGTGCCGAGGTAGAACGCAAGGATCAGCGCCGCGCACGGATGGGGATCAGCATCGCGAAATTTTCATTCGTGCGCACGCAGGATGACTTCGATTTTGAAATCCATCCCGCCTTGGATCCCAAGCAAATCCGGGAACTGGCCGCCTGCCGGTGGATCGGCAAATGCGGTGTTTATTGCTTGGTCCTCCAGGTGTTGGCAAGACTCATTTGGCGGTGGCACTGGGTCGGGAAGCGATCGAACGAGGCTATTCGGTGTTGTTTACCACGGCGGCGTTCTTGGTGGCGACTTTGACCAAAACGCATCTGGCAGGACGACTGGAAGAAAAAATATGCCCGTGTGCCAAACCGAAATTACTGATCGTGGATGAACTGGGCTATCTGCCGCAGGAAGCCAATGCAGCTCATTTGCTTTTTCAATTGGTTTCAAGACGCTACGAACGAGGCAGCATACAGGTGACCAGCAATCGCGGCATGGGCGAATGGGGTGAGGTGTTCAGCGACCCCGTGGTGGCCAGGGCCATCCTGGATCGCCTGCTGCATCACAGCCATGTGGTCACGATCCGTGGAGAGAGCTACAGACTGCATAAAAAACGACGTTCCGGCCTGCTGAAGACCGGGTCGTTGGCAACCAACCATCAACCAGCATAACCGGCCGGAGGGGGGCAATTCATCGTGTCACCAGGGGGTCAATTCTTCGTGTCGCTTGAGATCCTTGGGCCAACCAGCGGAAAAGGAACTCTCACTCATCGCCAAATCCTCAAACCATAACCATGCCGATGTCATACCAGGGTAGCGATGGCATGTACGCGATAGACATCCTGGGCTTAACCGATGAAAATCTTATAGACGCAAAAAAGCCGCTGGTAAAAACCAGCGGCTCTGTTGTGTACACACAAAAAACAAACAGATCAAACTGCTGCGACCTCACGCTCAACCAACTCAATAAATGCCATCGGCGCACAATCACCAAAACGATGACGGGTCTTGATGATGCGGGTATAACCACCATTCCGCTCCTTGTTGCGCTCCGCGATATCGGAGAACAACTTGTGCGTGACCTCTTTGTCCGTCATGATGGCAAGGGCCTGACGACGGGCATGAAGTGTACCATCCTTGCCCAAGGTTACCATACGATCCGCCAACATGCGCAACTCTTTGGCACGAGGGACAGTAACTTCTATCCGCTCATAGCGGAACAGACTGGTCAACATATTACGCAACATGGCGTTGCGAATGTCGGGTCTGCGATTGAGCTTGCGGCCTTGCTTGAGGTGTCTCATAATTCTTACGTCCTTCTATCGTCCAGTCAACGCAAATTACCCAAAGCGCCATGATAGGAGATCTTGGTAAGGGGGAAGCGTATGATCCTATACCCTTCGTTTGGGATAAAAATCACGCTATCCGCGCTGTGTGATTGGTTGTTAAAAATTTTCTTCCTCAAACTGTTTGGCCAGATCATCAATATTCTCAGGCGGCCAACCATCAAGATGCATGCCGAGACTCAAATCCATCTCTTCAAGGACCTCTTTGATCTCATTCAAGGATTTGCGTCCAAAATTCGGTGTCTTCAACATCTCAGACTCGGTCTTCTGCACCAGATCCCCGATATATACAATATCATCGTTCTTCAGACAATTGGCGGAACGAACCGAAAGCTCCAATTCGTCTACCTTCCTGAATAGATTGGGATTCCACTTCGGCGATGCGTGATCATCACGCCCTTCATGAATCGGAATGTCATCAAAATTGATGAACAAACTCAACTGATCCTGCATGATCTTGGCAGCCAAAGCCAAAGCATCTTCAGGACTTACCACACCATTGGTCTCAATATAAAGCTCTAGCTTGTCGTAGTCGGTCTGTTGACCAACACGAGCATTGGAAACCTTGTATGAAACCCGCTTTACTGGATTGTAGCTGCAATCCATAGGAATGTCACCGATGTTGGTCGGCTGATCATCCGCTCCAGCTGATGCGCGAACATAACCTTTACCGGTTGTAACGGTCATGGTCATGTTCAGTTTGCCACTCTTGTTCAAAGTGGCAATATGATGGTTGGGATTGAGAATTTCGACATCATGACCGCAATCGATATCAGCAGCAGTCACCACACCTTCTTTATCAGCAATCAGAGTCATGGTGCGTGTGGTACCGCTTTTCATACGAATCGCAACACCTTTGAGGTTCAAGATGATGTCAGTGACATCTTCAAGAACACCAGGGATGCTCGAAAATTCATGGAGCACACCTTCAATGCGAACTGCAGAGATGGCCGCACCCTGTAGGGAAGAGAGAAGAATACGACGAAGGGCATTACCAAGAGTCGTTCCAAATCCTCTTTCCAGAGGTTCAGCAATCAGAGTCGCTTTGAATTGAGAATCTCCATCACCGACCAGCTCTACCTTGCGGGGCTTGATCAATTCCGACCAGTTCCTGTACATCACAATCCCCCTTCCAAATAAACACGTTACTTGGAATACAGTTCGACGATGAGGTTCTCGTTATAATCCGCCGGCAGATCAGCACGATCCGGGAACGATACAAATGTTCCGCTCATGGCCACTGGATCGACCTCAAGCCAGGAAGGAAAACTGCGTCGCATGGCACTTTCCATGGAACCTTTGATGCGCAGATGATTTTTGCATGTCTCATCAACGGCAATACGATCACCAGGTCGTACCATGTACGAGGCAATGTTAATCACCTTGCCGTTGACCAGGATCTGCTTATGACTCACAACCTGTCTTGCTTCACTGCGTGAGGCTGAGAATCCGAGACGATAGACTACATTGTCCAAACGACGTTCGAGAAGAACAAGCAGATTCTCACCGGTCACGCCAGGCATGCGAGATGCTTTGTCAAAGTAGTTCCGAAACTGCTTCTCAAGCAGACAATAGGTACGTTTGATCTTTTGCTTTTCACGCAGATGTACGCCATAGTCCGAAACCTTACGACGTCTCTGACCATGCAGTCCAGGACCATAGTTTCGGCGCTCGATGGCGCACTTGTCCGAGTAGCACTTC
Source organism: Magnetococcales bacterium (assembly GCA_015232705.1). Classification (GTDB taxonomy): domain Bacteria; phylum Pseudomonadota; class Magnetococcia; order Magnetococcales; family Magnetaquicoccaceae; genus Magnetaquiglobus. The sequence continues at coordinate 4,660 of JADFZD010000011.1, forward strand.
TCCCCTTTAAGGAAGAGTTTAGCCGCCTCACGACGACACAGTCTGCATTTGGATCCAAAATAACGGGCCATGTTTCCCTAGAGTCCCTTATATCTACCGAGTCGAATCAGACGCGACGCCGTTTCGGAGGACGGCAACCATTGTGCGGAATGGGAGTCACATCCTGAACGAAGGCAATGTTGAAACCAATATTGGCTAAGGCGCGCAAGGCAGATTCGCGTCCTGAACCAGGGCCCTTCAAGCGAACTTCCAAATTGCGCATTCCATGCTCTTGCGCCTTGCGACCCGCATCCTCGGCAGCCATCTGTGCAGCAAAAGGGGTCGACTTTCTCGATCCTTTGAAGCCTTGTGCACCAGAGGATCCCCAGGAAATCACATTCCCTGCGGTGTCGGTGATCGATACGATGGTATTGTTGAAAGTGGATCGAATATGCGCGATCCCACTGGCGATATTTTTCCGCTCCTTTTTCTTAATACGAGTCGCGGTTTTCTGAGCCTTCGTCGCCATGTTTACTCCTCGATTCCTTGCCCGGAATTGTCACCAGGGCCAATCAGTAATGGTTTCACGTTCATTTACCGACCACGGCACGACGCGGTCCTTTGCGTGTCCGGGCATTGGTGTGCGTGCGTTGTCCACGAACAGGCAGACCACGACGATGACGCAGACCACGATAGCAACCAAGATCCATAAGACGCTTGGTATTCATCGCAACCTGGCGTCGAAGGTCGCCTTCCACCACATGATCCTTGTCAATAACGGCGCGAATGCGTGCGACCTCAGCTTCGGAAAGATCACGTGCACGGACTTCTGTAGAGACTTCGGCCTCCTTCAAAATCTGTTTGGCACGCACAGGACCGATTCCAAAAATATAGGTCAAAGCAACTTCCATCCGCTTGTTGATCGGAATGTTCACGCCAGCAATACGGGCCACCTTTAAATCTCCTCAATAGCCGAATTCACGGATTATACGCCAATTCATCAAAAAACCCAATAGCATCCTTGTCAGGAGAGGGTTATCAACCCTGGCGCTGCTTGTGCTTTGGATGCGCCGGACAAATCACCCGGGCCACTCCTTTGCGTTTCACAACTTTGCAAAGTTTGCAAAGCGTCTTGACCGATGCACGAACCTTCATCTAAAAATCTCCTTGATAATTTATTCTTCAGGTTCGACCGCGAATCCGGGCCTTTTGCATCAAACCCTCGTACTGACGGCTGATCAAAAAGGATTGAATCTGCGATGCGGTATCCATGGTGACGCCGACGACGATCAACATGGAGGTTCCACCAAAATAAAACGGTACATTATAGCTCGATATCAGGATCTCTGGCAACAGACAAACTCCAGTCACATATACAGCACCAACAAGGGTCAATCGTGTCAGAATCTTGTCAAGATATTCGGCTGTGCGCGCACCAGGGCGGATTCCAGGCACAAATCCTCCATACTTCTGCAGATTGTCAGCTGTCTCCTGAGGATTGAAGACAATCGCGGTATAAAAGTAGCAGAAGAAAACAATGGCCAGAGAGTATACCACCATGTACGCCAGATGTCCTGGAGAGAGTGCATTGGCCGCACCTTTTAGCCAATCCCATGGGGCAAAATTGGCTATGGTCACAGGAAACAAAATGATAGAACTGGCAAAAATGGGAGGAATCACACCCGAAGTGTTGATCTTCAATGGCAAGTGAGTACTCTCGCCTCCAACCATCCGCCGTCCGCTCACCTGTCTCTTAGCATACTGAACCGTAATTCTTCGCTGCGCTCGCTCCATGAAGATAATAAAGGCGGTTACCGCCACAGACATCACCAGGAGAAAGAGAACAAACAAAGGTTGCAAATCACCAGTACGCGCCAATTCAAGTGTCTTAACAAGAGCAATCGGTAGATTCGCCACAATGCCAGCAAAAATGATCAGCGAAATGCCATTGCCAATTCCACGTGCTGTAATCTGCTCACCAACCCACATGATAAATGCTGTGCCAGAGGTCAAGGTAATCACGGTCATGACACGAAACGACCAACCAGGCTCCACAACAACGCTTAAACCACCAGCTTGCATGGATTCCAAGCCATAGGCAATTCCAAATCCTTGAAAAATGGATAAAACTACCGTACCGTATCGAGTATATTGATTGATCTTTCTTCGTCCCATCTCTCCTTCCTTTTTGATGGCCTCAAGCTTCGGAAAGACAGCTGTCATCAATTGAAGGATAATCGACGAGGAAATGTAGGGCATTATGCCCAGAGCAAATACTGTTAATCTGGAAAGAGCACCTCCAGAGAACATGTTAAACATGCCCAGAAGTGTGCCCTGTTGCTGATCAAAAAAGGCTGCCAATGCCTTGGGATCAATTCCTGGGGTAGGTACATGGGCTCCAATACGATAGACAATCAGCATCCCGAGTGTAAATAAGAGTCGTTTGCGCAACTCGGGTATTCGTCCAAGATTGGCTAATCCGGCGAAAGGGGATTGCGCGTCCATATAACCTCTGTCAGCTCTCAGACTTCCGTTTCGGTGTGCGTCTCATCAACCGCAACTGCATGATTAAGCGTCACAGATCCTCCAGCAGCGCGAACCTTTTCGATAGCCGTGACAGATGCACGATCAACTGTGATGTACAGTGGTTTGGAAATCTCTCCCTCCGCCAGCAACTTGACACCATCACGCTCGCGTCCGATGATTCCTCGCGCTTTAAGATCCTCGATACCAACTTGCATGCCAGCGTCAAACAGATCTAAATCCTGGAGATTGACCAGTGCATAGATCTTTCGGAACGGATTCTTGAAACCTCTTTTTGGCAGACGACGCTGTAAAGGCATCTGTCCACCTTCAAATCCGATTTTATGATAACCACCGGAACGCGCACGTTGTCCTTTTTGACCACGACAGCTAGTCTTACCGTGACCAGAACCGATACCACGTCCCACACGTTTTCCGCCACGGGCGCCTGCTGGATTCTTGGGCAGTTCATTGAGTTTCATGGTATACAAAACCTTAGCAAATCATGTAGGTGATCTAGGCGTTGTGAACAGGCTAACGGTAGCCCGAACCGAAAAAATTCACTCAACCACGCGAACCAAGTGAGGGACTTTGGCAATCATGCCACGAACACAGGGATTATCCTGCAATTCACGGATATGACGAATGCGCTTAAGCCCTAAACCGCGAACAATCAATCGTTGGTCTTCAGGGCGACCGATAAGAGAGCGTATCTGCTCAACTTTGAGAGTTTTGGTCATCACTTCTCCCCTTACGCAATGCCAAAGCGATCAAGAGGAAGGTCGCGCTTTGCAGCAACCTCTCTGGGTGAACGAATCGCCTTCAAAGCATCGAATGTGGCCTTGATCAAATTATGCGGATTCGAAGTGCCTGTTGATTTTGCAAGTATATCACGTATACCCAGAGCTTCGAAAATTGGACGCATGGACCCCCCTGCAATGATGCCAGTTCCTTCAACTGCAGGGCGAAGTATGACGCCACCCGCACCATAGTGACCGATCATCTGATGGAATATGGTTCTGCCATCCTTGATCGGAATTTCCATCATGCTCTTGCGGGCCTTTTCAGTGGCTTTGCGGATACTCTCGGGCACCTCTTTAGCTTTACCCAATCCATAACCCACGCGACCTTTGCCATCTCCGACCACAACTATGGCTGAGAAATTGAAACGACTACCACCCTTCACCACCTTGGCGGTACGTTTGATGGTAACCAGCTTTTCGATGTAATCATCGGTCTGCCAGCCACCAATCTTCTCTTCCGGGGCATTATTGCTATTATTGTTATTATTATTTGCCTGAGTGCTGCGTCGCTTAGCCATCGCCGCTCCTGCCTGATCTTTCGTCCAAGCCCCTCAACAGGGGTGACATTCCTAGAAGTCCAAACCGCCTTCACGAGCTGCATCTGCCAAGCTCTTAACCCGACCGTGATACAGATAGCCACTGCGGTCGAAAACAACACTTCCCACGTTGGCGGCCATGGCTTTCTCAGCGATACGCTTACCGATCAAAACAGCAGCATCTTTGTTGCCACCATTTTTGAGTTGGTCACGAACCTCCTTTTCAACCGTCGATGCGGATACTATGGTTCGTCCAACTGCATCATCAATGATCTGTGCATAGATATGCTTGGCGCTGCGAAAGACCGACAAGCGCGGGCGCTCACCAGCCACCTGACGTATTTTGAACCGGATTCGCGAACTGCGAATCTTTCTGGCCACATGTCTGTCCTGTGACATCAAACCATCCCCATGCGTTCTGACGTTGTCTGCCGAGGTCAAAATTCGGCTTACTTCTTCTTGCCGACCTTGCGCTGAATCTTCTCGCCCTGATACAGAATTCCCTTGCCTTTGTAGGGCTCAGGCAGACGATAAGAGCGAATTTCTGCACAGGTCTGACCCAGTCGCTCAGCATCAATACCCTTCAAGACAAGCAGAGTATTTTTATCTACTGAGGCTTCAATGCCATCCGGGAGATTGAAATCAACCGGATGCGAATAGCCAAGGTTCAGCTTCAACACCCTGCCCTCTACCGCTGCACGGTATCCCACGCCGATGATCTCAAGTGTTTTGGAGAACCCTTCTGACACGCCCTTGACCATGTTGAACAACAAGGCACGAGCAAGTCCCCAAAGGGCACCAATATTCTTGGCGTTGCCAATCGGAGAGACAATCAGCTGCTCACCCTCACGCGTGACGAGGACTTCAGCGGGAAATGCCCGCGTCAGACTGCCAAGCCTTCCAGTGACCTGAACGGTCTGATTGTCAATGGTCACCTCAACCCCTTTTGGGATCGAGATCGGTAATTTGCCAATTCTGGACACGAGAACGTTCCTCGAATGTTAGAATACGGTACACAAAAGCTCACCGCCAACGCCTAGTTTGCGTGCTTGACGGTTGGAAACAACACCTTTGCTCGTAGAAAGTATCGCTATTCCCAGTCCCTGATAGACTTTGGGTATCTCATCCTTGGCGACATACTCCCGTCGACCTGGTCGAGAACGTCGAGTGATCTCTTCGATCACAGGATGTCCTTTGCGATACTTCAAATCCACGCGTAGAACTGAAAAGTTCCCTTCAGCCACGAGTTCGACCTTGGAGACATATCCCTCTTCCAATAGGATCTCGGCAATTCGGGTCTTGATCTTGGACACGGGGATATTGACCTGATCCTTACGCACCATTTGTGCGTTGCGGATCCGAGTCAACATGTCACTGATTGGATCGGTCATTCCCATGAAAAAAAAGCTCCAATTCTGATTAAAACGGTTCTTACCACGAAGCCTTCACGATGCCAGGAATTTCGCCGCGTAAAGAAAGTTGACGCAAGCAGATGCGACACAGAGTGAATTTGCGCAGATATCCACGAGGTCTAGAGCATCTGGCACAGCGGTGATAGGTACGAACTGAGAATTTCGGTTTACGCTTGCACTTGGCAATCAAAGATTTCTTGGCCATGACTTCGCATCATCCTCGACGATCAATTCTTGAATGGCATCCGGAATGCCCGCAATAAAGCCTTGGCTTCCTTGTCCGTGGGAGCAGAGGTGACAATGACAATATCCATGCCGCGCACCGAATCCACCTTATCGTAGTCGATTTCCGGAAAGATGATTTGTTCTTTGAGACCCATGCAGTAGTTGCCACGTCCATCAAAAGCGTTACCTTTGACTCCTTGAAAGTCACGGGTACGCGGCAAAGCCACATTGATCAAACGATCCAGAAACTCATACATACGCACACGGCGCAGGGTAACACAACAGCCGATCGCCTGTCCCTTGCGCAATTTAAAGCCAGCAACTGATTTTTTGGCTTTGGTCACCAAGGGTTTCTGTCCTGATATGGCTGTTATGTCGGTAACAGCCCCATTCAAGAGATTTTTGTCAGCGACAGCCTTGCCAACACCCATATTGATGACAATCTTTTCGATCCGCGGGATTTGCATCACATTGCGGTAGCCGAACTCTTTCATCAGTGCGGGAGCTATCTCCCTGTCATACAAATCTTTCAGTCTGGCCATGATCTGTTCCTGTCTGGGGCCTTGGCATACGAGGCTTCACATTGAACGAATGTTTCGTCTGTGAAAACACCCTACCGATCGATGGTTTCGCCGGATTTGATGGATACACGAACTTTGCGTCCATCCTCCAGGATCTTCTTGCCGATCCGACTGCCCTTGCCGGTGGCCACATCGTAAAACATCAGGTTGGAGATATGGATCGGTGCCTCCTTTTCGACAATCGAGGCTTCTTTATCCTTGGTGGCGCGGGTGTGCCGTTTGATCATGTTGACCCTCTCGACCAAAGCGGTCTGTTGGTCAGTCACGATCTTTAAAATACGACCACGCTTGCCTTTGTCCTTCCCGGCGATCACGACAACCTGGTCACCCTTTTTCAGGGAAGTTTTGAAAGCGGTATTCATCGGACCTCTACTTGGTAACCGTCTCTTTTCAAAACCAGCACCTTACAGAACTTCAGGTGCCAGCGAAATGATTTTCATATAGTTTCTAACACGTAACTCACGGGTAACTGGTCCGAAAATACGTGTACCTACCGGGTCACCCGCTTTATTGATCAGGACAGCTGCATTACGATCAAATCGAATGTAGCTGCCATCGTCACGGACAACCTGCTTTTTAGTGCGGACAACCACAGCACGCGCTACATCGCCCTTTTTGACCTTACCGCGTGGAATCGCGGACTTGATGGCAACAGCGATGACATCTCCTACTTGGGCATAGCGTCGCTTGGATCCACCCAGAACCTTGATGCATTGCACCTTCTTGGCTCCAGAGTTGTCCGCCACTTCGAGTGTGGTTTGTACCTGAATCATGCGGATTCCTCCGAAATCACCAGCCAGCACTTATCTTTGCTCACTGGGGGACACTCACGAATACGTGCGACATCTCCTACTTTAAGACGATTGTCAGGGTCATGGGCCTTATACTTTTTGGAGCGGCGAATGATCTTGCCGTACAGTTCATGCCGGACATTTCGCTCAACTTTGACCACCACGGTCTTATCCATCTTGTCGCTCACCACGACGCCCTGAAGGATGCGTTGCGGCATAACTTAACTCCCCTTTGCTACAGCATTTTGTTGCAGCGCACGTTCACCCTGAATCGTCATGATCCGAGCAATTTCCTTGCGCACCTTGCGAATTCTCGCCGTATTATCGAGTTGGGCTGTGGCGAGTTGAAAGCGCAGATTGAAAGCTTCCTGATGAAGCTCTCGCAACTTATCGGCGATCTGCTCCTGCGTCAGCGACCTGACTTCTAAGGCCTTCATCACGCCTTCCTCCAGTTATGAATAAACTTGGTGGGAATGGGCAGTTTTGCTCCAGCCAAAGCCATGGCTTCGCGGGCAATCTCTTCCGAAACCCCTTCCATTTCATACATGACGCGACCTGGTTTGACACGCGCCATCCAAAACTCCGGATTACCCTTACCTTTACCCTGTCGAACTTCAGCAGGTTTCTTGGAAACTGGAACATCCGGGAACAAGCGAATCCAGATTCGTCCACCACGCTTGATATGACGGGTCATGGCGCGACGGGCTGCTTCAATCTGACGCGCAGTGATGCGACCAGCTTCCATAGCCTTCAGGCCATACTGGCCGAAGTCCAGCTCATCACAGCTTCCCGCGATCCCATGGATACGCCCTTTGTGGGCTTTGCGGAACTTGGTCTTTTTGGGTTGCAAAAGCATGATGAAGGATCCTTACGGCCTCCTGATTTCCTTGTCGATGATTTCGCCTTTGAACACCCACACTTTGACGCCGATCACGCCATATGTAGTGTTGGCATCTGCGAAACCAAAATCGATGTCAGCACGTAGAGTATGTAAGGGAACACGCCCCTCACGATACCACTCGGTTCGTGCAATTTCACCACCACCCAAACGGCCGGCACAGTTGATGCGAATTCCAAGTGCACCAAGGCGCATCGCCGAGGTAACGGCACGCTTCATAGCACGACGAAATGCGACGCGTCTTTCCAACTGCTGTGCGACATTTTCAGCAATGAGCTGCGCTTCAGCTTCTGGTTTGCGCACCTCAACGATATTGATCGCCACTTCTGTATTGGCAACTTTTGCAATATCGTTTTTTAGCTTTTCAATATCAGCGCCCTTCTTTCCAATAATGATGCCGGGACGGGCTGTATAGATATTGATGCGCGCTTTTTTGGCAGGACGCTCAATGATAACTTTCGATACACTTGCATGCTCAAGGCGCTTTTTGATCCATTCGCGCAGTTTGATGTCTTCTAGCAATAACGAGGCAAACGCCTTATCGGCATACCAGCGTGTATCCCACGTCTTGGTAATGCCAAGACGAAAACCAGTTGGATGTACCTTTTGACCCATTGAGTCGCTCTCCAGCTCTAACTTGATTGGATCCCGCGATCCGCTTGTCCCTTACGGCTCGTTGGACCGGACCGTGATGGTCAGGTGACTCGTCCGCTTGGTCACTCGTCCGGAACGTCCACGAGCACGCGGACGAAAACGTTTCATGACCAGCCCTTGATCGACACTCGCCTGAAATACCACCAGCGTATCGACATCCAGACCAAAATTATTTTCGGCATTGGCAATCGCCGATTTTAGGGTCTCACGTACAGTATTGGCAACGCGTTTCTTGGAGAACTCCAAGGTACGCAAAGCATTATCTACATGAAGACCACGAATCAGATCCACAACCAGTCTGACCTTTGTGGGTGAGACCGGGAGATTTCTCAAACGAGCTACTGCTTCCATCTTCCCGTCCCTTCCTTATTTCCGGTTGGATTTCTTGTCGTTACCATGGCCGGGGAAGGTGCGGGTCACGGAAAATTCACCGAGTTTATGCCCGACCATGTTCTCCGTCACCAAAACCGGAATGAACTTGCGACCATTATGCACGCCAAAGGTGTAGCCGACAAATTCCGGAATGATCGTCGAACGTCTCGACCAGGTTTTAATCAGCTCTTTACGTCCCATATCCCGCAGTTTCTCGACCTTTTGGAGGAGATAACCATCGAAGAATGGGCCTTTTCGAATCGAACGTGACATGCTATTCCTCTCGCACCGGTCATGACCTATGGCAAGAATGCCTCTGGCCCGGTTGCTTCTCGTTGCCCAATAATCACACTCCGTGCGAACGCTACTTGCGATCGCCGGTCACGCGCCGACGCATGATCAGACGATCTGAGGGTTTGCTACCCACGCGCGTCTTTTTACCCTTGGTCGGAACACCCCATGGTGTCACCGGATGACGTCCACCTGATGTGCGACCTTCACCACCACCATGAGGATGATCTACCGGGTTCATGGCCACACCACGAACAGAGGGTCGCTTGCCCATCCAACGGGCGCGCCCAGCTTTTCCTAGCTTTTCGTTACCATGATCTGGATTGGAGACTTGACCAATCGTTGCCATGCAATCCAAAAGGACCATGCGCATCTCTCCAGATGGGAGCTTCAACTGCGCATATTTGCCTTCCTTACCCATCAATTGTACATAGTTTCCAGCCGAACGAGCCAATTGACCACCTTTGGCCGGTTTCAATTCTACATTATGCACAACAGAACCTAAAGGAATCACACGCAGTGGCATTGCGTTTCCAGGCTTCACTTCTGCCGTTGTACCAGAGAGTACATGATCTCCGGCTGACAATCTTTGTGGTGCTAAAATATATCGTTTTTCACCATCTGCATAGTGCAGCAGTGCAATAAACGCTGTCCGATTGGGATCATATTCAATGCGTTCAACCTTGGCAGGTATGCCATGCTTGTCACGCTTGAAGTCTATGATGCGATAGCGTTGCTTGTGTCCACCACCTTGATGACGGACGGTCATCCGACCATAACTGTTACGTCCACCTGATGCGTTCAAACCAACGGTAAGACTGGACTCAGGCTCACCACGATGAAGCGCACTATGATCCACGCAAACTTGCGTGCGCTTACCATTCGAGGTGGGATTGAAATATTTCAGTGCCATGATTGTGCTCCGTGCGTATCCGTGTATCGCACTCGTTTAGGACTTGGCATAAAAGTCAATCGATTGCCCTTCTGCAATTCGGACGATTGCCTTTTTCCAGTCGCTTCTTTGTCCATGCGTGCGGCCCACGCGTTTGGTTTTTCCAGACTGGGTCAGAGTCTGCACGGCCATGACTTTGACATTGAACAGCTTTTCAACAGAGGCCTTAATCTGCGCCTTGTTTGCCCATTTGGCCACACGGAAAACAACCTGATTGCCTTGCTCCAAACACATGGTTGCCTTTTCCGTAATTCGCGGTGCACTGAGCACCTGGAAAAGAGTATAGGGTCCGCTCATGCCTGCTCTCCTTCAACCGTTTCATATGCCACAGACTTGGAGCCAGGTAGTGTAGCGAGACGCTCTTCCAGTTTGCTTAAGGCCGCTTCAGTCATTACGAGTTTGCTATGCGAGAGAATGTCATATACATTGACACCCTCAACCTGAATAACATCAATGCCTGGTAAATTGCGAACCGACAACTCAATGTTTGCGTCAATTCCAGGCAGAACAATCAGACAGGAGTGCTCTGCACCTAATCGCTTGAGAACCTCCATCATCGCCTTGGTCTTGATCTGATTCAGTCCGAAATCCTGAACAATGATCAACTCTTCAGCTTCTCTCTTTGCTGACAGGGCAGTACGCAGACCCAGAGCGCGTTCCTTCTTGGTCATTTTGACCGAAAAATCACGAGGATGCGGTCCAAACACAACACCACCGGTGCGGTATTGAGGGGCTCGAATCGTACCTTGACGGGCATTACCCGTTCCTTTTTGACGATAGGGCTTATGACCGCCACCTCTTACTTCACCTCGACGCTTGGTCGAAGCTGTGCCCAGACGCCTTTTGGCTAGCTGGTAATGCACAACACGCGTCAAAAGGTCACCGCGTACCACACAGCCGAATCCAAGGCTGCTTAGTTTGAGGGTGCGCGACGATGTATTATTGGCTGTGTCGATTACAGGAATCTCAATCATTTCATCCGATCTCAAACAGGTCATTTCCGGGCCGTCTTGACGGCATCGCGGATGAATAGTACCGATCCCTTGGAACCTGGGACACTGCCTTTCAACACCAGCAGATTGCGTTCCAGATCCACGGATGCCACGGTCAAACCCATGACCGTCACATTGTCATCACCCATGTGTCCAGCCATCTTCTTGTTTTTGAAGACTCTTCCAGGCGTCTGACATTGACCTATGGAGCCAGGAGAGCGATGGGTCAGATGGGCACCATGTGTAGCACGTCCACCTCGGAATCCCCAGCGCTTCATGCCACCGGCAAAGCCTTTACCCACGCTCTTACCAGTCACATCCACTCGATTGCCTGCTTCGAATCGATCCAGAGTGAGGGAGCTGCCTATTGCATACTCATTCGTGTCAGTTACCCGGAACTCTTTGAGTATTCTTTGCGGAGGCACATTGGCCTTAGCAAAGATTCCACGAATCGGTTTTTTTACCCGTGAAGGTTTGGCATCCTCAAAGCCGAGCTGTACAGCCTGATAGCCGTTACTGTTGCTCGTCTTCACTCCGATGATCGGGCATGGACCTACCTTTACCAAAGTGACGGCAACACTTTTGCCTTCATCAGTAAAGATACGGCTCATCCCGAGTTTGCGTCCGATCAATCCCGCGCGCATCTTGATTATCCTTTCTTCCGACCTGCCGCCTACAGCTTGATCTCGACGTTAACGCCAGCGGCCAGATCCAGTTTCATCAGGGCGTCCACCGTCTGAGGCGTCGGATTGATTATATCGATAACCCGCTTATGCGTGCGGATTTCGAACTGTTCACGGGACTTTTTATCCACGTGCGGTGAGCGTAAAACCGTATACCGGCTGATGCGAGTCGGTAACGGGATCGGTCCGCGAATCTCCGCTCCAGTGCGACGAGCAGTCTGCACGATCTCACCGGTGGATTGATCCAGGATCCGATGGTCAAACGCTTTCAACCGGATTCGTATCTTCTGATTATCCATTACCCATTCACCCAAATCGCCTTCCTGACGCCGTAACTAACAGGCCATCGCTTACTTCATGATTTCCGAGACGACGCCGGCACCCACGGTCTTGCCACCCTCACGAATGGCAAAACGCAAACCTTTTTCCATGGCAATCGGTGCGATCAAATCCACCTCCATGGCAATATTATCGCCTGGCATCACCATCTCCACGCCCTCGGGCAGTTGCAGAACACCGGTCACATCCGTGGTCCGGAAGTAGAACTGCGGACGATAGTTGGTGAAGAACGGCGTATGCCGACCACCCTCCTCCTTGGAGAGAATATAGCATTCAGCCTTGAACTTGGTGTGCGGCGTGATGGAGTTCGGCTTGGCCAGAACCTGTCCGCGCTGCACATCCTCGCGCTTGATGCCACGCAGCAGCACGCCAATGTTGTCACCCGCCTGACCTTGATCCAAAAGCTTGCGGAACATCTCAACACCCGTGCACACCGAGTTGCTCGTGGCCTTGATACCCACGATCGAGACGTTCTCACCTACCTTGACGATACCGCGCTCCACACGACCTGTCACCACCGTACCACGTCCAGAGATGGTAAACACATCTTCGATGGGCATCAGGAAGGCGCCATCCAAAGGACGCTCCGGTTGCGGGATGTACGCATCCACCGCATCCATCAGTTTCTGGATCGCACCGGAACCCATGGGGCCGGTGTCTCCCTCCATGGCCTTGAGGGCTGAACCGATCACGATCGGAATCTCGTCGCCCGGAAAGTCGTAGCTCGACAGAAGCTCACGCACTTCCAGCTCGACCAACTCCAGCAACTCAGGGTCATCCACCTGGTCGGCCTTGTTCATGAAGACCACCAGCGAGGGTACGCCCACCTGACGCGCCAGCAGGATATGCTCGCGGGTCTGGGGCATCGGACCATCAGCGGCTGAGACCACAAGAATGGCGCCATCCATCTGCGCCGCACCGGTGATCATGTTTTTGATGTAGTCCGCGTGACCAGGGCAGTCCACATGGGCATAGTGACGCTGATCGGTCTCATACTCCACGTGCGCGGTCGAGATCGTGATACCACGAGCACGCTCCTCGGGAGCCGCATCGATCTGGTCATAAGCCTTGAACTCGGCCAGACCCTTGGTCGCCAGATGCTTGGTGATCGCCGCCGTCAGGGTCGTCTTTCCATGGTCCACGTGACCGATGGTGCCGATATTGACATGCGGTTTGTTTCGATTGAATTTCGCCTTGGCCATCTCTTTTTCCCTTTAGCCCTTGACCTTCGCCACGATTTCGTCGGCTACACTCTTCGGCACCGGTTCGTAGTGATGAAACTGCATGGTAAATGTCGCACGTCCCTGAGTCATGGACCGCAGATCTGTGGCGTATCCAAACATATTGGCCAGAGGAACCATCGCTTTGACCAGTTGATTGCCAGCGATGGAATCCATACCATAAATCGTTCCGCGCCGGGAATTGAGATCCCCGATCACATCACCCATGAAGTTCTCAGTTACCTCGACTTCAACTTCCATAATCGGCTCCAAAATGACTGGGGCCGCCTTGGCACATCCTGCCTTGAGAGACATGGAAGCCGCAATTTTGAAGGCCATTTCAGAGGAGTCAACCTCATGATAGGAGCCATCATACAGTGCTACTTGAATGTCAACCATTGGGTAGCCGGCCATGACACCGTTTGCCAAAGCCTCTTCGGCTCCTTTGGCAACCGCAGAGATGTATTCACGAGGGACAACGCCACCCTTGATCTCATCTATGAACAGGAATCCCTGACCAGGTTCACGCGGCTCAATTCTTAGCCACACATGACCAAACTGACCACGACCTCCAGATTGACGAACAAACTTCCCTTCAGATTCAACAGTCTTGGTAATGGTCTCACGGTAGGCAACCTGCGGCTTACCGACATTGGCCTCAACCTTGAACTCACGCATCATGCGATCCACAAGGATCTCAAGATGCAGCTCACCCATACCCGAAATGATCGTTTGGTTGGTTTCATGATCAATCGAAACACGGAAAGACGGATCTTCCTGGGCCAAACGTCCAAGAGCCAAGCTCATCTTTTCCTGGTCAGCTTTGGTCTTGGGTTCAATCGCAATAGAAATCACCGGTTCCGGGAAGGTCATTCTCTCCAGAATAATCGGTTTGGCTGGGTCACACAGTGTATCACCGGTCGTGGTCATTTTCAAGCCCACAGCTGCAGCAATATCGCCTGTGCGTACCTCTTTGACATCTTCACGCTTATTGGCATGCATTAACATGATGCGACCAATGCGCTCTTTCTTATCCTTGCCCGGATTCAGGATGTATGATCCAGCGGTCAATACGCCCGAATAGACTCGAAAGAAGGTCAAGCTTCCTACAAACGGATCGGACATGATCTTGAACGCCAGAGCCGAAAAGGGCTCGGTATCCTTGGCTTCACGAGAGTCCGGGGTCGCATCATCGACCGACTTCACGCCTTGCACATCCGGAACATCTTCGGGCGACGGAAAGTAGGCAACAACAGCATCCAACAACGCTTGCACACCTTTGTTCTTGAATGCCGAACCGCACATAACTGGAATAAAGGTGCTACGAATCACGCCTTTTCGTATGCAGGAACGAATTTCAGCCTCTGAGATTGTCTCTCCCTCAAGATAACGCTCCATGAGGGCATCATCTTCTTCAAGGGCTGTTTCAACCAGTTTTTCGCGATATTCGTTTACGGTGTCCAGCATGTTGGCCGGAACTTCCTGAACTTCATACCGAGCTCCCAGAGACTCATCATCAAAGATGAATGCCTTGCGGGTCAAAAGGTCTACCATGCCACGAAAATTCTCTTCGCTGCCAATCGGCAATTGCAGCGGTATGGCCTTGGCTTTCAGACGATCCTTGATCATCGTGACCACACGGTAAAAATCGGCACCCATGCGGTCCATCTTGTTCACAAAGGCCACACGGGGCACACCATACCGATCCGCTTGACGCCAAACTGTCTCAGACTGGGGTTGAACACCTCCCACTGAGCAGAAGACGGCTACTGCACCATCCAAAACACGAAGTGAACGTTCGACTTCAATGGTGAAGTCAACATGTCCGGGAGTGTCGATAATATTGATGCGATGATCGGTCCAGAAGCAAGTGGTCGCAGCAGAGGTAATCGTGATGCCACGTTCTTGCTCCTGCTCCATCCAGTCCATGGTCGCGGTTCCATCATGCACCTCGCCCAATTTGTGTGAGCGACCGGTGTAATACAGAATCCGCTCAGTCACGGTGGTCTTACCGGCATCAATGTGAGCCATGATACCGATGTTGCGCACGCGAGACAGTGGTATATCCCTAGACACGTCACATCCCCTGTACACATGAGATTCAGAAATTATGACTTCCGAATCACCAAGTCAATCAGAACCTGAATTACCAACGATAATGCGCAAAGACCTTGTTGGCCTCAGCCATGCGATGGGTATCATCCTTTTTCTTGACCGTTGAACCGCGATTGTTAGCTGCATCCATCAATTCGGCAGCCAAACGCTCACGCATGGTCTTTTCACCACGATCCCGCGCATATTTGACAATCCAGCGAATCGCCAATGTCTGACGTCTGCTGGGGCGCACTTCAACCGGCACCTGATAGGTGGCACCGCCAACGCGCCGGGAACGAACTTCAACCGTCGGACGGGTATTGTCAATGGCATCCCGAAAGATCTTCATCGGATCGTCTTTGGTTTTCTCGCCAACGATCTCCAAAGCGCCATAGAACAGTCGCTCAGAAAGCGATTTCTTGCCATCCCGCATGAGACAGTTCATGAATTTGGCAACCAACTGGTCCCCGTGGACGGGATCACCAATGGTGACCCGTTGATGAACGTCACGCCTTCTCGACATGCATTCAACTCCCGCAAACTAAGAGATTGTTTTTCAAAACCGCCAATCCGATGATACCATCCGGTAGAGGAGATTTCACCCTATCCTCAGATGAGACCATGGATACAGCAGATTACTTTGGCCGCTTGGCTCCATAAAGGGAGCGACCTTGCTTGCGGTTCTTGACTCCCTGGGTATCCAACGTACCACGAATAATGTGATAACGCACACCAGGCAGGTCTTTCACACGTCCACCACGCACCAGCACCACTGAGTGCTCTTGCAGGTTATGACTCTCACCGGGAATGTAAACGGTGACTTCATGTCCGTTGGTCAGACGAACGCGCGCGACTTTACGTAGCGCTGAGTTCGGTTTCTTCGGCGTAGTCGTGTAAACACGCGTGCAGACACCACGTTTTTGTGGGCAAGCCTGCATGGCCGGAACGTTGGTCTTTTTCTTGACCGTCTTACGTCCAAATCGCACAAGTTGATTGACGGTTGGCATCCGAATCTCACCCCAAACCATTAACTCAATAGTTTAACAGCATTTTCTCGACTGGTAAAGTCTTCATTCGATTTTTTTGTGTAAAAATTTCGAATTTGAAAGGCCAGTCTTAATTTTCGCATTAGGTCTGAAAGGAACGGCGGGAAATCCCGCCGTTCCAATTTGCCATATCGCGAAAGCCCTTAATACTAACTATGCACACTGGGATTGTCAACGCTTTTTAATCAAGAAAATGACGATTCATGGCTTTTTTACAAACTTTGTCATTACCGAAAGTCACGAAATCGCCATGTTGACCATCTGGTGGAAAAGCTCCTTGGCATGCCCCGTTCCCGCCGGAATCAAGCGACCTACAATGACATTTTCTTTAAGCCCAGTCAAGGTGTCCGCTTTGCCGGAAATCGTGGCCTCTGTCAAAACGCGTGTCGTCTCTTGGAACGACGCTGCGGAAATGAACGATGGCGTGGAAAGCGAGGCCTTGGTGATACCCAGTAGCAACGGCGCACTCGTTGCCTCCCGACTATTGCGGGCACGTGCCTTTTCGTTCATGCGCAAAATTTCACTGCGCTCTACCTGCTCACCTGCCACCAGCGTCGTGTCACCAGGATCAAGCACCGTCACCTTTTGCAGCATCTGACGTACAATCACCTCAATGTGCTTGTCGTTGATGCGCACACCTTGCAGGCGGTACACCTCCTGGATCTCGTTCACCATGAAACGGCACAACGCCTCCAGTCCCAACACCTTCAAAATATCCTGAGGAACCAGCGAGCCTTCAATCAGAGGCTCTCCACGTCGAATCCAGTCTCCCTCATTTACTGCCAGCTGCTTGCCCTTGAGCAACAGATACTCTCGGGGCTCACCTCCATCCTCGGGCGTGACGATCACGCGACGCTTACCCTTGAGATCCTTGCCAAACGACACCACACCCTCGTTTTCGGCAATGATGGCAAACTCCTTGGGACGCCGCGCCTCAAACAGCTCTACCACGCGCGGAAGACCACCGGTAATGTCACGCGTCTTGGAACTCTGTCGTGGAATCTTGGCGATGATATCGCCCGCTTGTACCTGATCACCTTCCTGTGCGACGATCACCGAACCAACCGGCAGATAGTAACTCACAGCCGTGCCGGTCGTCGAAATCAGGGTTTCGCCAGTCTGTGGATCCTTCAGGGTCAGACGCGGACGCATGTCCACCCGCCTTCCTTGTCCCTTCCAGTCAGTCACCTCACGGAAACTCAACCCTGTGGTTTCGTCCGTAACCTCTCGCAGTGTGGTTCCTTCCTGCAAATCGCCGTATCGGATCACACCGTTAAACTCAGTGATGATCGGGGTCGCAAACGGATCCCACTCCGCCAACACGCCGCCCTTCTCCACCGCACCGCCATTGGCAACCGCCAACCGCGCGCCGTAAGGCACCCGATACCGCTCTCGTTCACGTCCGACAAACCCACGTTCCAACTTCCCGCTTTCATCCGCAGAACGCGCGTCATGGACCGTCAACTCACTGTTACGCGACAACACCACAAAATGGCCATTGCGATCCGTCACCGTGGAGAGATTGTGATAACGCACCATCCCTCCATTGACCGTTTCAATGGAGGAACGCTCCACCGCACGTGACGCCGTACCACCGATGTGGAACGTGCGCATGGTCAACTGAGTGCCAGGTTCACCGATACTCTGAGCGGCTATCACACCCACAGCCTCGCCTTCGGTCACCGGCACACCGCGCGCCAGATCACGACCATAGCAGAGAACACAAACCCCGCGCTCCGTGGAGCAGGTCAAAGGTGAACGAATCAACACAGACTCAACGTTCGAATTCTCAATGCGTTCCACATCCATTTCATCCATGATGTGGCCCGCTTTCACCAGCAGATCATCGGTCACCGGATCATAGACATCATACACCGGAGTGCGTCCAAGAATGCGGTCACCCAGAGATTCGACCACATCATTGCCTTCGAGCAGCGCCGCTGCAGTCAAACCATCCTCCGACTTGCAGTCGAGCTCACGCACTATGCAGTCCTGCGCCACATCCACCAGGCGACGTGTCAGATATCCGGAGTTCGCTGTCTTCAAGGCGGTGTCTGCCAAACCCTTGCGCGCACCATGGGTGGAGATGAAATACTGCAATACCGTCAAACCCTCGCGGAAGTTCGCGGTGATCGGGGCTTCGATGATCTCGCCCGATGGTTTGGCCATCAGTCCGCGCATTCCGGCCAATTGACGCATCTGGGCCGCAGAACCGCGCGCGCCGGAGTTGGCCATCATGAAGATCGAGTTGAAGGAGAGTTGCTCCTGTCTCTGTCCTTTGCTGTCAATCACCTCCTCCGAGGAGATCGCCTTCATCATCGCCTCGGCAACCCGCTCGGTGCATTGCGACCAGATGTCGACCACCTTGTTGTACTTCTCGCCCTCGGTGATCAGACCGTCCGAGTACTGCCGTTCGATCTCCTGCACCTTGGCCTGAGACTCACGCACCAGACGTTTCTTCGCCTGCGGAATCACCAAGTCATCCTTGCCAAACGAGATGCCAGCACGGGCCGCAAAGGAAAACCCTGTGGTCATGAGCCGGTCACTGAAAATCACTGTCTCCTTGGCCCCGCAGGTCCGATAGACCAAGTCAATCAGATTAGCCACCTCTTTTTTGGTCAAAAGGCGATTAATCCGTTCAAACGGCACCACCTCTGGCAAAATTTCGGTCAACAACACGCGACCAACCGTTGTCTGAATACGCAGATTATCGATACGGCAAAAGATTCGGGCATGCAATCCAGCCACACCAGAGTCATACGCCTGACGCACCTCTCCTGGAGAGGAGAAGATCATATCTTCGCCATCCACGCCCAACCGTTCCGAGGTCATGTAATAAAGCCCCAGAATGATGTCCTGAGTAGGCACGATAATTGGCTTACCATTGGCCGGGGAGAGGATGTTATTGGTGGACATCATCAACACACGGGCT